>JAEWEJ010000194.1 GCA_023389455.1 Actinomycetes bacterium
GGTCAGCCCTCGGCGTCCTCCCGACGGGACCGTCCGCGCGACGGCTCCGCGGCGGCCGGAGTCCGGCTCGGCGGCGGCGCCTGGTCGGCGGCCCGGTGCGGCAGGGCGAACGTCACCGCGACGCCGACCAGCAGCACCCCGGCGGCGATGCCCGTGGTGATCCGGCTGGCCTGGACGAGCGCCAGCTCCGCGTCGACGGCCGCGTCCGCGGTCGACGGGTCGGCGACCAGCGCGGGGATCCCGGCGCCGGCCGACTCGCCGACGATGTCGACGACCCGCTCCTGCACGTCGGGCGGCAGGGCCGTGTCCGCCAGGCGCGACTGCGTCTGCGCGGTCATCGTGGTGATGAGCAGCCCGCCGAGGAGCGCGACGCCGAGGGCGGAGCCGAGCTGGCGGATCGTCGTCTGGAAGCCGGACGCCTGGCCGCTCTCGGCGACCGGGACGTCCACGAGGATGACGCTGGTCAGCTGGGCGGTCGCCATGCCGACGCCGACGCCGTAGACGAACAGCCAGGCGGCGATCGCGGCACCGGGGATCGTCAGGCTCATCGTGAGCGCCAGGCCCCCGATGGCGATGGCCTCGAGCACCAGCCCGACCCGCACGACCGTGGTCTGACCGAGGCGCGCGGACAGGCGCGGCGTCGCGCCGGAGACGAGGAACGTGCCCATGGCCAGCCAGAGCAGGATCCAGCCGGTGCCCAGCGCGGAGTAGCCGAGCGCGCCCTGCAGCAGCAGGGGCAGCGTGAACAGCAGGCCGAACTCCCCCAGGGACACGATGAGGGCCGCGCTGATGCCGTAGCGGAACGACGGGATGCTCAGCAGCGTGAGGTCGACGAGCGCGACCTTCCCGTGCCGCACGCGCCGGCGCTCGACGACGACGAACGCCGCCACCAGCAGCACACCGAGCGCGAGAGCGACGGGGACGGGCGACAGGTCGCCCGCGTCGGTCAGCCACCAGCCGTAGTAGTCGCCCTCGATGAGCCCGAAGACGATGCCGGCGAGGCCGATGCTGGACAGCAGCACCCCGGGGACGTCCGCGCCGCGCTGCAGGGAGGGGTCGCGCGTCTCGTCCAGGGTCCTGGCGATGCCCACGAGCGCGAGCAGGCCGAACGGGATGTTGAGCCAGAAGGCCCACCGCCACGACACGTCGGTGGCCAGCCACCCGCCGATCAGCGGCCCGACGGCGGCCATGCCGCCGATGGTCGAGCCCCAGATGGCGAAGGCGATGCCGCGCGCCCGGCCGGTGAACATCGCGTTCAGCGTGGACAGGGTGCTGGGCAGCACCATCGCGGCGCCGAGACCCTGCACGAGCCGGGACGCGATCAGCATGGCCGGGCTGGTGGCCGCGCCGGCACCGAGGCTGGCGAGCATGAACACGACGAGCCCGATCGCGTACAGCCGCTTGCGGCCGTACAGGTCGCCGATCCGCCCCACCGTGAGCATGAGGGAGGCGAAGACGAGCGAGTAGATGGCGTTCATCCACTGCGCCCCGGCGGAGTCCAGACCGAGGTCCTCGATCACCACCGGGAGGGCGACGTTGACGATCGTCGCGTCCATGATGACCAGGGAGACCCCGAGGGACAGCGTTCCCATCGCGAGCCAGTGGCGACGGGTGATGACGGTGGACTCGCTCATGCTGCGCTCCTCGATCCACCGGTGGTGCACCGGCGCGTCCAGCCTAGGTTATCGACGCAGCGTCGGTAAAACTGGGCGGGTCGGTGCGGCTCCCGGCGTGCCGCAGGACGTCGACCCCGATGAGCGGACGCGCCCCCGACGGTCGATACCCCAAAGCCCTCGAGAAGGAGCCGCCATGCTCACCCAGGTCGCCGACGCCACGCACGTGCACACGAGCGGGTTCGTCCTCAGCAACGCCGTCCTCGTCGAGGGCACGGCCGGTGCGCTGCTCGTCGACCCCGGGGTGACGAGCAGCGAGATCGACTGCCTCGCCGCCGACGTCGGGGCGCTCGGCACGACCGTGGTCGCGGCGTTCTCCACGCACCCCGACTGGGACCACGTGCTGTGGCGGCCGGCGCTCGGGGACGTCCCGCGCTACGCGACCGCCCGGGCCGCCGACACCATGGCCGGGGTGCTGCGCGACCCGCAGACGCTGGTCCGCATCGCCGATCACCTGCCGCCCGAGATCCACGGGCAGGTCCCCCTGGAGCTGCTCGGGCTGCTGACCCCGCTGCCGGACGCCACGACGCACCTGCCGTGGGACGGGCCGCGCGCCCGCGTCGCCGAGCACCGCGCGCACGCATCCGGTCACGCCGCCCTGCTCGTCGAGGAGCAAGGGGTCCTCGTCGCGGGGGACATGCTGTCCGACGTCTTCGTCCCCATGCTGGACCTGGACTCCGACGGCGACCCGGTCACGGAGTACCTCGCCGCGCTCGACCTGCTCGAACGCGTAGCTGCGGACGCGGACGTCGCCGTCCCGGGGCACGGGACCGTCGCCCGCGGCCCGGCGATCGGCGCCCGGATCGCCCTCGACCGGGCCTACGTGCACGCACTGCGGGACGGCGAGGACCCCGACGACCCCCGGATCGGGTCGTCCGCGCCGCAGGGGTGGGAGTGGGTCACGGGCATCCACGAGTGGCAGGCGGAGCGGCTGGGTCGCTGACCCCGCCGCGCCGCCCGCCCTCGTCGCGGGTCAGGCGCCGCAGACCTCGTCCGGCGCGACGACGACGTCGACCCTGCCGCCACCGGGACGGAACGTGACGCACCGTTCCTCCTCGACCGCGCCCGTCGAGTCCACGCTGCGGTAGCCGAGGGTCTGCCGGTCGGCGCGCTTCAGGCGGAGCGGAGCGTCGTACGTGGTCCACTCCCCGCCGTCGAGCCGGTACTCGGTGCGGGCGAGGGTGGCCGGTGCCGTGACCTGGGCGTCGAGCGTCACCGTGACCCAGTTGGTGCCCTGGTAGGTCAGCGTCGTGGCCGGCGGCACGGACGGCTCGGGGTCGGGTTCGGCGATGCCCTGCGGCCAGCTGACCAGGAGCTCGTCGCCGGTCGCCGTCACCTCCTCCACCGTGATCGTGTTGATCGAGAAGGCGTTCCCGCCCCCGCCGCCACGGATGCCGATGTTGCCGATCAGGCCGTCGGCCGGCTGCGACCCGTCGAGGGTGATCTCGCTGACCAGCGTGTAGCTGCCCATGTTGACCATGCCGCTGTTGAAGTACGCGGGCAGCTGCGTGGCGACCTGGTCGGCCGCGTACGGGTGGGCGTTGACCAGCGCGCCGTCGGCCGTCGTGTAGCCGCCGTTGCTGTTGTCCTTCAACCACCGCACGCGGATGGCCGTCGTGCCCTTGGCCGTGTAGTTCACCGCGATGCGGTACGTGGACCCGGGCTCGGGGCGGAAGGCCACCTCGCCGTCGTCGGTCGTGGACCAGGGCCACGCGGAGGCGTCGTCGCCCAGGACGATGGTCGCGCCGCTCCACGGGTCACCGGCCGACGTGTCGAACACGTGCACGCCGGGGACCGGGGGACGCTCCCCGCCACCCGGTGCGTCGATGTAGTCGTGGGTCGCCAGGAACTCGTCCGGGTACAGGATGCCGAGCAGCGCGAGCTTGGCGTTGCCGTCGTAGTCGTAGGGCATGGCGAACTCGCCGCCCTTCCAGCCGGTCCGCACGTCGCGGACGCCCGCGAGCTTCACGGCGGCGACGACCTTCGGGTTGTCCGTCGTGTTGCCCGGGCCGGCCGCGTGGTCGCGGTACACCTGGAACAGCTCGGCGTACTTCATGCCCTGGTTGTTCTCGTTCTCGGGCGTCAGCTCGCCCGGCGGCAGGGCGATGTCCATCTCGGTGACGTGGACCTCGACGTTCCCCAGCGTCGCGAAGAGCCGGATGTTCTGCTCGACGGCCGCGACGTCGGTGGCCAGGTTGTAGTGCCCCTGCATGCCGATGACCTCGATCAGCGGCTTGCCGCCCGGGCGGGTGCCCGCGTGGCGCTCGTTGATGTCCCTGACCATCTCGAAGACCACGCGCGCCTTGGCCGGGGAGTCCAGCCCGAAGTCGTTGTACGTGAGCCTCACGTCCCAGCCGCGGGCGTCGACCACCTGCGCGGCCCGCAGGAACGCCAGTTCCACCCAGTCGGCGCCCAGCGCCTGGTACCACCCCTCGCCCTTGGCCAGCGAGGCGCGCCAGTCCGCCGGGTCCGCGGTGCCGACGGCCTCGTTGACGACGTCGACCGCGACCAGCCGGTCACCGAAGTGGCCCAGCACGTTGTCGATGTGGGTGTGCAGGTTCTCCAGCGCGACGTCGCGGTCGAACGTGCCGGGCTGCCCGAACCGGGCCGGCGGCGCGTCCCACATCCACGTCGGCGTCTGCGAGTGCCACGCCAGGGTGTGCCCGTAGAGGTCCAGGTCGGGGTTGCGCGACGTGTAGCGGGCGAACGCCGCCTCGGCCGCGTCGTACGTGAACACGCCCTTGTCGCGCTGCGTGCTCTCGGGCTTCATCTCGTTGCCCGGGGTGTAGGAGGCGTAGTTGTACAGCAGCCCCTCGACCTCACCGGCGCCGAAGATGCCGAACGAGAAGTGGTCCGCGTAGACGTCCTTCAGGGCCGGGTAGTGCTCGAACGTCCGGCCCGCCGGGGGCAGGGTCGGCTCGGCGGCCGCGGCGGCGGGCTGGGCCGGGCCCAGCGCGGCGAGCGTCAGCAGACCCGCGAGCGCCGTGGCGACGACGGGCCTGACCGGGCCCCTCGCCGCACGGGCCGCCCGTGACCGGGCCGCCCCTCCGATCGTGCCGCCGTCCGGTCGCGCATCCGTCATGGGATCCCCTCCAGGCACTCCCGCAGCGCGTCGTTGCGCCGGGGTCTCGGTGTGGCAAACGTTTTCCATCGAGAACGTGCCTCAACCTAGCCGCTGCGGCGCGGGGGCTGTCAAGAGGTGCGGGAGCGCGCGGCCGCGGGCCCCGCCGGCCCCTGCGGACGGCCGACGGGGGCGCAGGGGCGACACGGTGACGGGCGCAGCGGCCGACGCCGTGCCAGGTCAGCGAGTGTCGGACACGCTCGCACGACCGCCCGTGCGCAGCCCTGCCGCGGCGCAGATACCGAGGACGCCCGCCAGGGCTGCCGGCCAGAAGGCGTGCGCCAGGGATCCCGCGAGCGCCCCGCTCGCCGCTGCCCCCGCGGAGACTCCCAGCACCAGCGCGGTGGCCAGCAGCGCCATCGTCGAGGCGACCAGCCGCGGCGGCGCGACACGCTCGGCACGGGCATAGCCGCTGACCAGCAGCGTCCCGGCGCCGACGCCGAGCACGAGCGCGCACGCCGCGGCGCCCCACGCGCCGGGGAGCGTGGCCAGGCCGACGGCCCCGACCAGCACCGCGACACCACCGAGGGCGACGCGCACCGCGAGACTCCCGAGACGGACCAGGCGGGAGAGCACCAGGCTCGCGATCGCGCTGCCGATCCCGGCGCAGGCGTAGACCACACCGGTCAGCTCCTCGGTGCCGCGCGCGGCGTTCACGGCCGTGAGCCCGGTCTGGGTCGAGCCGAACGCGGCGCCGACGGCCAGGGCGGCGAGCATGGGCGCGACGAGCGGACGCAGGTCCAGCCGCGTGCCGTCGTGGTGCGCACCCGCGACCGGTGCGGTGCGCCGGGGCCACGTGGCCCGGTCGGTCCACAGGTACGCCGCGAAGGCGCCCTGCCCGACGACCGCGAACCCGACCAGGACCCACAGCGCGGGCACCGGCCCCAGCAGCGCCACGAGCAGACCGGCGGCCACGGGCCCGACGACGAAGCCGAGCTCGTCGGCGGCCACCTCGTACCCCAGCGCGCGACGGACGAGGTCGAGACGTCCGTCGCGCCGCGCCAGGTGCGACCAGCGCGAGCGCGCGATGGAGCCGACCTGCGGGTTCGCGGCGCCGACGACCGCCGCGCACAGCAGCAGTGCCCACGTGTCCGCGTCCCGCGAGGTGACCGCGAGCACCGCCAGCAGGCCCGTCACCTGCAGCGCGGTCGCAGCTGCGACGACGGGCAGCGGACCCCACCGGTCGACGCCGCGGCCGACGAAGGGCGCGCCGACGGCCGTGCCGATGCCGACCGCGGCCACGGTCGCACCGCCGAGCCCGACGCCCAGGCCGGACGCGGCCACGAACATCAGCAGGCCCAGCTGGATCATCGACGAGGGGATCCGCCCGACCAGGGCGGTCACGAGGAACGGCAGGCCGCCGGTCCGGGGCAGGGAGAGGCGGGCCGAGGGCTCGCCCGAGAGGGACTGCGCGCGCGCAGGCGCGAGCTGGTGGTTCACGGTGGGTGCTCCGAGGGTGCGTCAGGTACCCGTGCGCCCCACCCCACACACGGCCGACTGCCCCTGATCCCGACCAGGGTACGTCGGACCGGGGCGGGTCCGCCGGGACCAGCGGCCGGAACGGTCGGCCATACCGTATTGGACGGTTGTATGAATGTGTTTTCGTGAGTGACTTTCTGCGCCTTCCGGCGTGTCGTCACAATCCCCGGGACGCGCTTGACACGGCACGACGACGCCTTTAGTGTCCGGTCTGTCGAAGCGGACATTTCGGGGGCAATGTCGGATCCGTGGTGCCGATCGACCGTCCAGGACGCCGTCGTCTATGGGGTACCACGTCGATCACGGTGTCGAGTTCCGTGAACCAAGATCCGAAGATGAGGTGCGACAAACATGCGCAAGATCAGTAAGTTCGCTGCCGCCGCAGGTGCAGCAGCCGTGATGATGGTGGGCGCCGTGGCCGTCGCCGGTCCGGCCTCGGCAGGCGACGGGGCGTGCAGCTCCGGGTACTCGTGCGCCTGGCAGCACTCGAACTACGACGGCTCCCGCATCACGTTCCAGAACTACATCAACAACTTCACGACGCTCGGATTCAACGACCAGGCGAGCTCGCTGCGGAACAACGGTCGCACGTCGAACGCGGCGTTCTACGTCGACGCGTACTTCGGCACCGCGAACGGCAGCATGGTCCTGAACCGCGGGTACAAGTGGTCCAACCTGGCGGGTACGGGGTTCCAGGACAACCTGTCGTCGGCGAAGTTCATCTGAGACGTGATGACCCCGTGAGTCTCGCTCGGCTCGCGGGCTGCAGTGTCCTCGCCGTCACGTTGCTGGTGTCCGGCTGCACAGCGCAGCCGGACGACGGCGGCGGCGAGGACACTGCCGGCCGCTTCCACGACCCCGCGGACCTCCCCCTGGAGGGGCGCTCGGTCGACCTGTTCCTGTACGGCGCCGCCGTCGACGCCTTCATGGCGGAGTGCATGGCCCGGTCGGGCCTGGAGTACACCGTCGGGACGCTCGACCTCGACAACCCCGCGGTCCCCGCCTACACCTCGCTCGGGTACCCGAACCTGGACCCCGACCTGGTCGCGGAGTACGGGTACCGCGCGCCACCGGACCCGCGCGAGCTGGTCCCGCCCGCTCCCCTGGAGTCGGTCGTCCCGGCCGGCGAGGAGGACGCCTACGGGCGCGCGCAGCAACGGTGCACCGACGCGTCCCGCGACGCCGTCCCGGACATCGCCCAGTCGGTGAACGCCCTCATGCGGCTCGACTCGCGCAGCCGGGAGGGCGTCATGGACGAGGCCGCCGTCCGCGCGGGCGTCGAGCGCTGGCGGGAGTGCGTCACGCGCGCACGTCCCCCGCTGGGCGACCCGAGCCAGGACCCCGAGCACTTCCGGGTGTCGGTGCTCACGGCCGTCGACGCGCGCGACCACCCCGGCGAGGCCGACACGATGACGGTCCAGCCGCCCCCGGACGAGGTCGAGGCCGCCACGGTCGACGTCCGGTGCCGGCAGGAGTCGGGGTTCGACGCGGCCTACTTCACGGCCGTCGGCGAGGAGCAGGAGCGCCTGGTCGCCGAGTACGAGGACGCGCTCCAGGAGGTGGACCGCTCCATGAGCGACATCCAGCAGGCCATCGACGAGTACGTGATCGAGAGGCAGGACCCATGACCGCACGACGTCACGGCGCGCACCGCACGGGCGCCGCCGTCGCAGCCGCCGCGCTGGCCCTGCTGCTCGCAGGGTGCTCGTCCGACGAGCCCGGCCTCGCCTCGCTGCAGGGCGAGGACGGCGCCGCCGAGGTGGCGGGCGGCTACGTCGACCAGACCACCGCCCAGTACGCCGCCTGCCTCGAGGACCTCGGCCTCGGCGTGCACGCCGTGACGGACGCAGGCCCGGTGAGGGGGTTCGCGCAGATCGAGAACGTGCGACTGCTGGGCGACTCCGACACCGCACCGATCGGGGTCGACGGGGTGGACCGCGACGCGGACGTCAAGGGCTGCCGCGCCAAGTTCCCCGGCGCCAAGGACACGCTGGACACCTCGATCGTCGTCGAGGCGCCCCCGGCCGTGACGGACGACGACGTCGTGGAGGCCAGCCGGGCGTGGGCGCAGTGCGCGCGCGACGCGGGCTTCGCCATGATCGCCGACCCCGTGGTCGACCTGATCGTCATCCCCCGGGAGCTCACGCTCGACCAGGCGGTCGCCCTCGGCACCGCGTGCTCCCGGCCGCTGCCGTCCCCCGACAGCGCAGCACCGCGGTTCGACTACCAGGCAGCCGTCGAGGACACCACCGACGGCGGCATGGACGTCACGCCCTACGCACAGGCCATCGAGGGCCCCATCTACGCCGCGGCCGCCGCCCCGTCGGCGGGCCCGACGCCCTCGGACGGCACAGGCAACCCGTGAGCAGGGCTGTCAAGACCGTCGCCGCGGCGGGTGCGCTCAGCGTGCTCGTCGCGGCGACGCTCGGCGTCGTGCGCCTGACCAGTACCCCCGACGCCGCGGCGCACGAGGCGGCCGACGCGCGCACGGCCGTGGTCGAGCAGGGCGCGCTCGCCGCCGGGATGCGACTGAGCGGCACCGTGACCCGCGGGCACGTGGCACCCCTGGCCGGGACCGGTACCGGGGTGCTCACGGCGCTGCCGGCACCCGGGACGCAGGTCGCCGCCGGGCAGGTCCTCTACGAGGTGGACGGCCGGCCGGTGTTCCTCCTCACCGGCCCCGCACCGCTGTGGCGGGTCCTGCGGCTCGGTGACGCCGGCAAGGACGTCCTCACCCTCAAGGCGGCGCTCGCCGCGCTCGGTCACGACGTCGGCGACCCGGCCTCCGACGTGTTCGACCAGGCCACGTCCGACGCCGTCGCGGCGCTCTACGCGGCGGCGGGGCAGACACCGCCCAGCGCGACGACCGAGGGCGAGAAGGCCGCCGCGGACGGCAAGGCCGCGGTCGCGACCGCGCAGGAGTCGCTCTCCGCCGCGCGCACCGCGCTCGCCGACGCCGGCAAGGGACCCTCCGCGCTCGTCGTCGCGCAGGCGGACGCCGCCGTCGCCGAGGCGCAGGCCGCACTGGACGAGGCCGTCGCGGAAGGGCTGGCCACCGCCCTCGCCCAGGCCCAGCTCGACGCGGCACGGGCGGCGCGCGCGGGCCTCGACGCCGCTCCGGACGTCGCCGCGCAGCGGCAGGCCGTCGACGCCGCGGCGCAGCAGGTGACAGCCGCGAAGGAGGCGCTCGCGGTCGCCCGCGCGCAGTCCGTCGGACCCGGCCAGGTGCAGGTGCTCACCGCGTCGTCGATCCGCGTGGAGTCGGTGGTCGGGCGGCTCGGGGGCCCGGCGGGCGGCGAGGTCGTCCGGTGGACGGGGATGACCACGTTCGTCGAGGCACCGGTCACGGCGTCGCAGCAGGCGGCTCTCGCGGTCGGGACCGCGGTCCGGGTCGTGCTCCCGTCCGGCGTGGCCCTCGACGGGACCGTCGCGTCGGTCGGCCGCTCCGCCGCCGGCGACACGGCCTCCGGCACCGACGGCGAGACCGGCACGGACGGCGCCGGGACCGCCGGTGAGGACGTCCCGGACGACGACAAGCCGGTGCTCCGCGTCGACGTCGCGGACCAGGAGAGCCTCGCTGCGCTGGCCGGCTCGGCGGTCACGGTCGAGGTCTCGACCGACGTCGCGCAGGACGCGCTCATCGTCCCGGTCACGGCCCTGCTCGCGCTCGCCGAGGGCGGCTACGCCGTCGAGGTGGTCGGCGACGCCGGGGCCGTCCGGCTCGTGGGCGTCGAGGTCGGGCTGATCGCCGAGGCGCGGGTCCAGGTCAGCGGCGAGGGGCTGGCCGCCGGTGACCGGGTGCGGATCCCGTGACGGTCACCGGCGGCCCGCCGGCGCTCGCCGTCCGGCAGGTCACCAAGGACTTCCCGAGCGGCGGCGGCACCCTGCGGGTGCTGCACGGCATCGACCTGGAGATCGGCCCGACGGAGCAGGTCGCGGTGGTCGGGCCGTCGGGGTCCGGCAAGTCCACGCTCCTGTCCATCATGGGCACGCTGGAGAACCCGACGACCGGCGACGTCGCCGTCGGCGAGACGTCGACCGCGACGATGACGGACGCGGACAAGGCAGCCCTGCGCTCGCGCGCGTTCGGGTTCGTGTTCCAGCAGTTCCACCTGCTGGAGCACGTCGACGCCGCCCGCAACGTCGAGCTGGGCCTGCTGTACACCGGGATCGCGCCGCGGGAGCGTCGCGAGCGCGCCCGCGACGCCCTGGAGCGGGTGGGCCTGGCCCGGCGCATGGACCACCGGCCCGGGCAGCTCTCGGGCGGCGAGCAGCAGCGGGTCGCGGTCGCGCGGGCCATCGCCCACGACCCGCAGGTCGTGTTCGCGGACGAGCCCACCGGCGCGCTCGACCAGGCGACCGGCGCGTCCGTGATGGAGCTGCTGCGCGCGCTGACGTCGACCGCGCTCGTCGTCATCACCCACGACGAGGCCATCGCCGGCTCCCTGCCCCGCCTGGTGCGCATGCGCGACGGGCGCGTCGAGCAGGACGTCGTGCACGCGGTGCCCGCATGAGGTCGCGGCTGACGGTCGCCGACACGCTGGCCACGGCGACCATCGGTCCCCGCTCGCGACCGGCCCGGTCGCTGCTGTCGATGCTGGGCGTCGCCATCGGCATCGCGACGCTGGTCGCCGTGATCGGCATCGCCGGCACCAACCAGGCCTTCACGCGCGCCCAGCTCGAGGCGCTCGGCTCCAACGTGCTGGAGGTGACGTCCGGCGACGGCCCGGACGGGCCCGTGCCGCTGCCGGACACGGCGTCGTCGATGATCCGGCGGATCGGCCCCGTCGAGGGAGCCGGCGCGATGCGGGACATGCCCGCCCACAAGGTGTACCGCACGGACCTGGTCCCGGCGACGATGGGCAGCGGGATCACCGTCGCCGCGGTCGAGCCGGAGCTCGCCGGCACCATGGACCTCACCATCGACTCCGGGCGGTGGTTCGACGACGCCACGCGTGCCCTGCCGGGTGTGGTCCTCGGCGCGAAGGCCGCGCAGCTGCTCGGGGCCACGACCGTCGGGCAGCGGGTCTGGATCCGTGACGAGTGGTACGGGGTGCTCGGCGTGCTGGCGCCCGCACAGCTCGCGCCGCAGTTCGACATGAAGGCCCTCGTCGGGGACGAGTGGGCCGTCGCGCGCGGCATCGAGGCGCCGGTCTCGACGGTCTACGTGCGCGTGCGCAGCGGCACCGCCGCCCAGGTCCGGTCCGTCGTCCCGCTCACCGCGAACCCCGCGGCACCGTTCGCAGTGGTGGTCGCCGCCCCGTCGCGCCTCGAGGAGGCCCAGATCGCCGTCGACGGGTCCTACGGTGCGCTCGCGCTCGGTCTGGCCACCATCGCCCTCCTCGTGGGGGCGATCGGCATCGTCAACACGATGGTGATCGCCGTCCTCGAGCGCCGCGGCGAGATCGGGCTGCGTCGGGCGGTCGGTGCCCGCGCCGGGCAGGTGCGGCTCCAGTTCGTCGTGGAGGCGGCACTGATCGGGCTGGCCGGCGGCGCGGCCGGGGTGGTCCTGGGCGTCCTGGTGACGCTCGGCTACGGCGCGGCGAACGCGATGACGCCGGTGGTCGACCCTGTGGCGTGCGCGGCGGGCGTCGTGCTCGCGGTCCTGGTCGGTGCGGTCGCGGGCGCCTACCCTGCGTCACGTGCCGCGCGGCTCTCCCCCACGCAGGCGCTGCGTGGGGCGTGACCCGCGCGGTCGACGTCGTTCGCGGCGGTGACGTCGACGCCGGGCTGACCGGGACCCGACGGCGCCACACCTGCACGCCCGTGCGCGCACCCGGGCCGGTCGTGGCGGTGGCGGGCCCCCCGTGCCGGGACGAGGATGAGCGTCATCGAGCCGCTCTGCTCACCCGTCGGCGGGAGGTCGCCCCATGCCGGGCACACGCGACGAGGCACCGGAGCCCCGGGTCCACGCGGCGCTGCAGCGGGTCCAGAAGCACCCCGTGCCGGCCGTCCTCATCTTCGTCGCCACGGTCCTGGGTCTCGTCGGGACGTTCAGCCAGTCGTGGGGGTGGCTGCAGGAACGCTTCTGGCCCGCCCCCGAGGCCCGGACCGACCCGTACGCGCCCCTCGCGGCGCTCAGCCTCGACAGCCGCCTGGAGTACTTCGAGGAGACGTTCGGCGTGGCACGGTCGACCGTCGACGTCTGCGCCGACGGGACGTGCCCCGAGCCTCCGCCGCAGCCGCTGCAGCTGGTCGTCCACGAGACCGACGACGTCGTGGTCCGCGGGCTGTTCGCCGCCGACGCGCTGGCCGCGTACACCGTCACGACGAAGGACGAGACGTACACGCCCCCGGTGCGCTGGGTCGACAGGGACCTCGGGCAGCTCGGCACCCGCACGACGCAGGAGATCCTCGACGGTGTCGGCGCGGCCGGCGGACCGCTCGGGGAGGCGTCCGTGCGGCAGGGCACCACCTGGCTCTCGTACGTCGACGTCTTTCCCGGAGGTGCGCCGGCCGACTACCGCGGGCTCATCCTCGCGTGGACCGTCGACGGAGTGGACTCCCCGATCGACGTCGCGACCGCCGGCCACCTGGCTGACGCACGAGACGGGGGAGGGCCTGACCTGCAGGCGAATCCCGCGTACGCCCGGGCGCTCACGCAGATCCGGGCGACGACGAGGCCGAACACCTACGGCGAGTACCGGGACGACGGCCCCCTGGCGGCCTGGCTCCAGGACCCCGAGAACGTCCAGGGGCTGCTCTTCGAGGGCAGCGAGGCCTGACGGCACCGGTCGGCGGCGCCCCGCGGGTCCGGCAGCGTGAACTGCGCGCCCGGCTCGGTCCGGGCCGTCGGGTGGCGCCATCACCTGGCCCGACCGCAGGACCCACGAGACCCGCTGGCCGGTGTTCGCCATCCGCGGGGACGAGCGACCACGTCGACCGCAGCACGGCACGGTGGCGTGCCCGACCGCGTCACGGACCCACGCTTCGCTTAATCGATTCCGGCCACGCGCGACCCCCCGACCGACCGGTCCGCCGACCTACCGTGGCGGAAGCGCCCGCACGGCGCCCCGGCGCCGGGGCGCGGACGGCGAGCGCTGTCCCGCACGTCGCCGCCACCCGAGGACCGCCATGCCACCCATCACCCGCGAGCGCGGCCGACGCCGCGGCCGGCTCTCCGGCCTCGCGCTCACCGCCGCGCGCACCGTCGCCGTCGTCGCCGCCCTGACCGTCGTCGGCGGCACCGCCCCCGCGGCCGTCGCCGCCCCCGACCCCGGCACGCCGGTCAAGGTCAACCAGGTCGCCTACGTGCCCGGTGTCGCCAAGGTCGCGACGCTCGTGAGCACGTCGACGGCGCCGGTCGCCTGGACGCTCCGCGACGCCGCGGGTCGCACGGTGGCCGAGGGCACGTCCACGGTCAAGGGCGCCGACGCCCTGTCCGGCGACCGCACGCACCTCATCGACTTCTCGTCGTACGACACCCCCGGCACCGGGTACGTCCTGTCGGCGGGCGGCTCGAGCAGCCTGCCGTTCGACATCTCCGCCGACCCGCTGAAGACGCTGCGGTACGACGCGCTCGCGTTCTTCTACCACCAGCGCTCGGGCATCGCGATCGAGGCGCAGTACGTCGGCAGCACGTACGCGCGTGCGGCCGGCCACCTGGGCGTCGCCCCCAACCAGGGCGACACCAACGTGCCGTGCCGGCAGTCGTGCGGGTACAGCCTGGACGTGCGCGGCGGCTGGTACGACGCGGGTGACCAGGGCAAGTACGTCGTCAACGGCGGCATCGCGACGTGGCAGCTGCAGAACGCGTACGAGCGGACGCTGCACGTCGACGGCGCCGACCGCGCGGCGCTGGGCGACGGGACCCTCGCGATCCCGGAGCGCTCCAACGGCGTCCCGGACGTGCTCGACGAGGCGCGGTGGGAGGTCGACTTCCTGCTGCGCATGCAGGTGCCCGCGGGCCGCACCGACGCCGGCATGGTCCACCACAAGATGCACGACGAGAACTGGACGGGCATCCCGACGATCCCGTCGCAGGACTCCCAGCGGCGCATCCTCGCGCCGGTCAGCACGGCCGCGACGCTGAACATGGCAGCGGTCGCCGCGCAGGCGGCGCGCCTGTGGGAGCCGTACGACGCGACGTTCTCCGCGAAGGCGCTCAGCGCCGCGCGCACCGCGTACGCGGCGGCGAAGGCCAACCCGAACCGCATCGCGTCGGCCACCGACGGCACCGGCGGCGGGGCGTACAGCGACACGTCCGTGACCGACGAGTTCTACTGGGCCGCGGCCGAGCTGTACGCCACGACGGGTGAGTCGTCCTACCGCGCCGACGTCACCGGCTCCTCGTTCTACAAGGGTGTGAGCTTCGCGCAGCGCGGCTACGACTGGGGCTGGACGGGCGGGTTGGGCGACACGACGCTCGCCCTGGTCCCGACCGGCCTGCCCGCGGCGGACGTCGCCGCGACGCGCTCCGCGATCGTGTCGTTCGCCGACGCCGCGCTCTCGCGCCTGGCGAACCAGGCGTACCCGGCGCCCAACAACGCGGGCTCCGTCTACTACTGGGGCTCGAACGGGCAGGTCGCCAACAACGCCAACGCGCTGGCGCTGGCGTACGACTTCACCGGGCAGGCGAGGTACCGGACCGCCGTGTACGGGGCGCTGGACTACTTCCAGGGCCGCAACCCACTCAACCAGTCGTACGTCGCGGGCTACGGCGAGAAGGCCGTGCGCAACGTGCACCACCGGTTCTGGGCGAACCAGAACGACTCCTCGCTGCCGATCGCCCCGCCCGGGTCGTTCTCCGGCGGCCCCAACAGCGAGCTGCAGGACCCGGTCGCCGCCGCCGAGCTCGCCGGGTGCGCCGCGCAGAAGTGCTTCGTCGACGACATCGAGGCGTACTCCGTCAACGAGGTCGCGATCAACTGGAACTCGGCGCTCGCGTGGCTGACCGCGTGGGCGGCCGAGCAGGCGGGTGGGCAGGCGCCCGCCGACACCACCGCACCCAGCACCCCCGGCACCCCGACCGCGAGCGCCGTCGCGGACACGTCGGTGACGCTGACGTGGGCCGCGTCGACCGACGCGGAGAGCGGGGTCGCGGGCTACGACGTGCTCGACGCCGCCGGGGCGGTCGTGGCGACGTCGACCACCACGAGCGCGACGGTCTCCGGGCTGAGCGCCGACACGGCGTACACGTTCACGGTCCGCGCCCGCAACGGCGCCGGTCTGACGTCGACGTCGGCACCGCTGACCGTCCGCACCACGGGCGGCGGGACACCCGTGGACGCCCCGCCGTCGACGCCGGGCACGCCTGTCGCCTCGAACGTGACCGCGACGGGGATGACGCTCACGTGGGCCGCGTCGACCGACGACGTCCGCGTCGCCGGGTACGACGTGCTCCTGGTCGAGGGCGCGGCGCAGACGGTCGTCGCCACGTCGACCACCCCGTCCGTCAGGCTCGACGGGCTCGCGGCCGACGGCGTGTACACGTTCGTCGTGCGCGCCCGGGACTCGGCCGGCCAGGTCTCCGGTGTCTCCGCGCCGGTCACGGTCGACACGTCGCCCCGCATCTCGCCGTCGCCGACGCCGACCACTGCAGCCTGCACGGTCACCTACACGGCGAACTCGTGGGGCTCGGGCTTCACCGCCGCGGTCACGGTGACCAACACGGGCTCGACCGCGTGGTCGTCGTGGCAGCTCGGCTTCACGTTCCCGGGCGACCAGAAGGTCACCCAGGGCTGGAGCGCGACGTGGAGCCAGACGGGGGCGACGGTCACCGCGACCAACGCCGCCTGGAACGGCTCGCTCGCCGCGGGCGGGTCGACGAGCATCGGGTTCAACGGCTCGTACAGCGGCACCAACGCCGCACCCACCGGGTTCACGGTCAACGGGGCGGCCTGCTCCTGAGTGCACGGCCCGGGGCGGTCCCCGGGGGCGACGGCGGCCGTCGGTCCACGTGACCGGCGGCCGTCGCCGTGCCGCGTCGACGGTGTCTAGTGTCGGGACGTGGTCTCTCCCCAGGCACTGAGCGAGGCGGACCGGCGCACGGTCGCCGGGTGGGCGGCGGACTGCGCGGAGCGCGTCCTGCCCCTCTTCGAGGCGGAGGCACCGGACGACGACCGCCCACGTGACGCGATCGCGCGCGCCCGGGCGTTCAGCCGCGGTGAGCTGCGCGCCGCCGACGAGATCCGCCGACGCTTCGTCGCCGGCCGCGCCGCGAACGCCGTCAGCTCACCGGCGGCCGTCGCCGCGGCCCGGGCGGCGGCGCAGGCCTCGGGTGTGGCCCACATGGGTGCGCACGCCCTGGGGGCCGCTGCCTACGCCGCGAAGGCTGCCGGCCTCGCACTCCCGGATCGCCCGGACGCGCTCGACGAGGAAGTCCGCGAACAGCTGCACCGCATGAGCGCGGACACCCGGGCCGCGCTGCGGCGTCTTCCTCTGCTCGGTGCGGACACGGCGGGACCGCTCGGGTCGGGGCTGCTGGCGTCCGGCGTCCTCGCGACCGTCATCCGCGTGATCCAGGCGGACCTGGCCACGTCCTGACGCGCTCGACGGCGAGGCGCACGATCTCCGGCGTGGGTGCGCCCAGCGGGACCTCGTCGAGCGGCACCCACGCGGCGAAGTCGGTCGTCCCCCCGACCTCGGTCGTCCCGAGCTCGCCGCCCACCACCCGGGCGCCGAACAGCACGCGCACGGACTTGAATGGACGTCGGCCGTCACCGGCCGGCCGGGTGAACGAGTGGGTCGTCAACGGCGCGTCGAGCTCGACCTCGTAGCCCGTCTCCTCGCGCACCTCGCGCACCACCGCCTCCTCGACGGACTCGTGGAACTCGACGCCGCCGCCGGGCAGGGTCCAGCTCGGCGTGGACCCGTTGAACCAGGTGAGCAGGATGTGCTCGCCGTCGCTGACGACCGCGTAGGCCGCCAGGCGCGTGTCGTACTCGGTGAACTCCACGGTCTCCTCCGCTACGACGTCGTGCCGCCGCACGGGGCGGCTCGCGGAGACTACCGGCAGGGCTCAGTCGCGCGGCAGCACACCCAGGAGCGCGGAGGTGAGGGCGACCTCGAGCGCCTCGCGCAGGTCGAGGTTCAGCGCGGCGAGCGCCGGGTCGGCCGCGTAGGCGGCGACGACGCTCGGCGGCGGCGGGACGTACGACGACACGGCGCCCGCCACGACGAGGCTCATGAGGCCGAACAGGCGGGCGTCGCCGATCTCGGGCAGGTGCCGGCGGACGAGCCCCGCCAGGGTGTCGAGCAGTGCGAGCGAGGTGCGCTTGTGCCGTGTCACGACCTCCACCGAGACGTTGTGCTCCAGCACGCCGCCCTGGGCGCCGAACAGGTCGCACAGCACGGGCCGCGCCGCCAGTGACGCGCTGACGACCTCGGCGAGCCGGCGCGCCCGGTCCTGCGGTGCCGCGGCGGCGTCGACACCCGCGGCGAGGTCCTGCTCCAGGTCGCGCAGCCAGTCCGCCAGGAAGTCGTCCAGGAGCTCGAGCAGGACCGCCTCGCGGGAGTCGAAGTACCGCAGGACGTTGGACTTCGCGAGGCCCACGCGTCGGCTGAGCTCGTTGAGGCTCACGTCCGCCACGGGCATCTCGTCGAGCATCGCCGCGGCGGTGTCGAGGATCGCGCGGCGCCGGATCTGCCGCTGCTCCTCGCTTCGCGCACGCTGGAACGTCACGGTCCGAGCCTAACTTAAGGACCGCCGGTCTATTGACTAGCAGACCGGTGGTCCCTTACGTTCGACACAAGAGACCGGCGGTACATTGAGGAGACTCCCATGAACGAGCGCTGGACCGACGAGAACGTCCCCGACCAGAGCGGCCGCGTGGCCGTCGTGACCGGCGCCACCTCCGGACTGGGCTACGAGACCGCCCGGGTGCTCGCGCAGCGCGGGGCGACGGTCGTCCTGGCCGTCCGCGACGTGGAGAAGGGCAAGCAGGCGGCCTCCCGCATCGGCGGCGACGTCAGCGTCCAGGCGCTCGACCTCACGTCGCTCGCCTCGGTCCGGTCGGCCGCGGCCGACCTGCGCGCCGCGCACCCGCGCCTCGACCTGCTGATCAACAACGCCGGCGTCATGTACACCCCGCGGCAGACCACCGCCGACGGCTTCGAGCTGCACCTCGGCACCAACCACCTCGGGCACTTCGCGCTCACCGGCCTGCTGCTCGACCGGCTGCTGCCCACCCCCGGCTCGCGCGTGGTGACGGTCGCCAGCACCGCCCACCGCCTGCGCGCGGACATCCACTTCGACGACCTGCAGTGGGAGCGGTCGTACAACCGCGTGGGCGCCTACGGGCAGTCGAAGCTCGCCAACCTCATGTTCACGTACGCCCTGCAGCGGCGGCTCGCGTCGCACGGCACCACCGTGGCGGTCGCGGCCCACCCGGGCATCTCCCGGACCGAGCTGCTGCGCGCTGCGCCGGCGGGGATGCAGCTGATCGTCGGCCGTATCGCGGGGCCGTTCTTCCAGAGCGCCGCGATGGGCGCGCTGCCCACCCTGCGCGCCGCCACCGACCCGCACGTCGTCGGGGGCCAGTACTACGGCCCCGGCGGGCGGCGGGAGATCAGCGGTCCCCCGGTGCTCGTCACCTCCAGCCCGCAGTCGCACGACGAGGCGGTCCAGGAGCGCCTGTGGACGGTGTCCGAGGAGCTCACCGGGGTGAGCTTCCCCCGGGTGTGAGCCCGCGAGCCTGAAGGGGCGCGACGCACGGCCCCGCCTCGTCGTCGACGTCGGGATTGTCCGACCGGGCATACCGGGACATAGTGGGAGCGTGCCCACCCCGATCTACGTCGAGACGCACATCCGCGCGAGCCTCGACCGGGTGTGGGGCCTCACGCAGGACACGCAGCAGCATCCGCGGTGGGACGGGCGGTTCAGCCGCATCACCCCGGTCGAGGCCCTGGCGACCGGCGGCTACCGGTTCCGTTACGAGCTGCGCCTGCCGCTGCACACGCTCGCCGGTACCGGCACGAGCCTGGGTGAGCGGCACCGCCCCGACGGCACCCGCACGTCCGCGCTGCGGTTCACCACCCCGGACCGGCTCTCGCCGCTGGGTCCCGGGCGCGGGTACTGGCGCTACGTCCCGACCGCCGACGGCGTGACCTTCGTGACCGGCTACGACTACGAGCCCGGGTGGGGCAGCGCGCTGGACCGCCTCGTCGTGCGGCCGCTCGTCGGGTGGCTGACGGCCTGGAGCTTCGACCGGCTGCGCCTGTGGGCCGAGGACGGTGTCGAGCCCGAGCGCTGGCCGCTGTGGTCGGTGCTGGCGGTGTGGCGTCCGGACCGCCCGCGCGCGGGCCGCTGCCTGCGGACGCCCCGGCGGGCGTCGACCGACCGGGACGGACCACGCAGGACCGTGGCGACCGGCGCCCCCACCCCTGCGGCGCCGTCCGTCATGGACGACGCCCCCGCGACGCTCGACCAGCTGGAGGCACCGTGACGTCCGTCTTCGCCCAGGCCCTCGGTGCGGACTTCACGCGCCTGCACCCGATGATGCAGCGGCGGTTCGGCGTCGGGCTCGACGCCGGGTACGCGTGCGTCGGCCGCGGGGTCATGCAGGAGATCCGTCGCGGGCCGTGGTGGACTCTGCCGTTCCTGCAGCTCGGGGCCGTGCGCAACATCCTGGTCCCCGACGTCGGCCACGACGTGCCGTTCACCATCTCCAACTTCCCGTACCGCGACCCGTACGGCCGCGAGACGGTGACGTTCGTGCGCGAGTACCGCCTGCGCGGCCGGACCCGGCGGTTCGACGCCACGATGGTGCTCCACGAGGGCCGGGTCATCGACTACCTCGGGACGCACCAGCACCTGGCCGTCGACCTCGACCTGCGCGTCCTCGACGACGGCTCGCTGCACCTGACGACCCACGGGCAGCGGTTCTACGAGGGGCCCGTCGGCTTCCGCTTCCCCATGCTGCTCAGCGGCGAGGCCACGCTCCACGAGTGGTTCGACGACGACGAGCAGCAGTTCCACGTCGACCTCGAGGTCCGCAACCGGCTGCTGGGGTTCCTGTTCGGCTACCGGGGCACGTTCACGTGCGAGTTCCCCGACGCGGTCGACGCACCCGCCGGGCTGCAGCCGGTGCGGCACGAGGTGCGGACGTGACGCCCTGGCCGTCGCAGTGACCTAGCCGTCGAACCTCTCCCACCGCCCCTCGGACACGACCTCGACGGCCCCGTCGGCGACGACGACCGCCGTCTGCTCGTCGATCGCGTACGCCGGACCGCCGATCTCCGCGGCCCAGCGGCGCGCGTGGTCCAGCGTGTTGGTCGGGAACAGGTCCAGGTGCGGGAAGACCGAGAAGTCGACGACGCCCAGTGTCCGGTCGTCCGGCGCGGACGGCCACTCGACGAACGACTCCCCGATCCGGGGCGTCATCACCATGCTGCCCGCGCTCACCCCGACCCAGACCGTGTCCGGCAGGGACGGCAGCAGGTCCGCGAGCCCGGACTCGCGCACCCAGTGGGCCAGGTACGTCGCGTCGCCGCCGTCGACCAGCAGCACGTCCGCGTCCCGCACCCACGGCACCCACCGGTCCGCGCCGATGCTGGGCAGGGCCGTGAGCTCGAGGACGCCGATCGACGCCCAGCCCAGGCCGGTCAGGTGCGCGGAACGTGATCCGGCGGCCACGAGGTCGCGCACGGACGTCGGCCCGCACATCGGGTGCCCCCACTGCGCGGTCGGCACGACGAGTGCCGCGCACTCGCCGACGGGCTTGCCGAGCAGGCCGTCGAGCGCCCTGCGGATGCTGGGGTTGGTGACGCCGCCGGACGTGAGGAGGAGCTTCATCGTGCCTCCGTGGGGTGCGCGGACCTCCACCCCACCACACGATCCGGTCAGCAATCGAGAAGTGCCCGCACCCGGTCGTCCCTACGGTGGACGCACCACGAACCGGACGAGGACGGGAGCGGGACGACATGACCACCACCGACGGCACGGCCGAGGGCTTCACCGAGCAGGAGCGCGCCGCCATCAAGGAGCGGGCGGCGGAGCTGAGGAAGGAGAAGACCCGCGGGCGCGGCAACAAGAGGGCCGCCGACGAGCTCGACGTCCTCGCCAAGATCCAGGACATGAGCGACGCGGACCGCCCCGTCGCCGAGCGCATCCACGCGATCGTCACGACGACGGCCCCCGACCTGGCGCCGAAGCTCTGGTACGGGCAGCCCGCCTACGCCCGCGACGGCAAGGTCGTGTGCTTCTTCCGCAGCGGTGACGTCGACAAGGAGCGCTACTCGACGTTCGGGTTCACCACCGAGGCGGACCTCGACGACGACGCCGGTGCCTGGCCGACGTCGTTCGCGGTCAGCAGGCTCACGCCCGAGGCCGAGGCCACGCTCACGGCACTGGTGGCGCGGATCGCCGTCTGACCGGGCCCGCCTGACACCCAGCGTCGCGTCATTGACCGGTGACACCTCGTCCTGCACAGTGAATCGGGTGAACCGGGCGCTCGCCGTTCTCACCGTGGTCGCCTACCTGACGCTGCCGCTCGGGTCCGCGAGCTCCGCGGAGCTCGCGCCCACGCTGCTGGTGGGTCTCGCGTACTCCGCGCTCGCGATCGTGGGATCCCGCTTCGTCGAGGGGCGTCCTGTCGGGTGGGCAGCCGGGTACGTCGGCGTGCAGCTGGTGCTCGGCTTCGCGGTCTTCTCCCTGTCCGGTGCCGCGGTGGGTGCCGTGCTGCTCCTGGTGGTCCTGGTGGCGCAGTCGGTCCTGCTGCTGCCGCTGCCGGCGGCGATCGGCGTGGCCGCCGTCGTCCCGCTCGTCCACCTCGGCATGCAGTGGCCGCGCGTGCTCGGCGAGGCCCTGAGCACCCTGGCGGTCAGCACGTTCACCGTGATCGTGACCGAGCTGCTGGTGCGGGAGCAGCGGGCCAGGGCCGAGCTCGCGGCCGCGCACGAGCGGTTGCGGGGGTACGCCGCGCAGGCCGAGCAGCTGGCCACCACCCAGGAACGCAACCGCCTGGCGCGCGACATCCACGACGGTGTCGGCCACCACCTGACGGTCGTGCGCATGCTGCTCGAAGCGGCGCGCGCCGTCATCCCCACCGCAGACCCCGACCGCCTCGACGCCATGCTGGCGCAGGCGCAGGACCAGTCGGGGCGTGCCCTCGCCGAGGTCCGGCGGTCGGTGGCGGCGCTGCGCGAGCACCGTCCCGTCCTCGCGGACGCCTTGCGGACGCTCGCCGCCGAGGCGACGGAGGCCGGCGTCCCGACCGAGCTGGACGTCTGGGGCACGGCCCGTCCGCTGCGCGCCGACGTGGACGAGTCCCTCTTCCGCGCGGCCCAGGAGGGTCTGACGAACGTCAGGAAGCACGCGGCCGCCACGCGCACCGCGGTCGTGCTCGACTTCCGCGACGACGACCACGTCCGGCTCGAGGTGCGCGACGACGGACGCGGCCTCGCGGAGGAGCCGGCCGACGGCTTCGGGCTCGCCGGGCTCCGCGAGCGCATGGCCAACGTCGGGGGGCGCCTGTCCCTGGGCTCGACCCCGACCGAGGGCGTCACGACCCTCGTCGTCGAGGTGCCCGGGTGACGATCCGCGTGCTGCTGGCCGACGACCAGGCCCTCTTCCGCGAGGCGCTCACGACCCTGCTGGAGGTGCAGCCGGGGATCCAGGTCGTCGGTGAGGCGGCGAACGGCGAGGAGGCCGTCCGCGCGAGCGCCGCGGCGCGACCCGACGTGGTCCTCATGGACCTGCGGATGCCGGTGCTCGACGGCATCGCCGCCACGGCCCGGCTGCGGACCGAGCAGCCCGACGTGCGGGTGATCGCGCTGACGACGTTCGACGACGACGAGGACGTCCTCGCCGCGTTGCGGGCCGGTGCCGTCGGCTACCTCCTCAAGGACGTGAGCGCGGCACGTCTCGTCGAGGCGCTCGTCGCAGCCGCTCGCGGGGAGACGGTGCTGCAGCCGTCGGTGGTGGCGCAGGTCGTCGCGCGGGTGGTGCGGATCCCCGCGGGCACGGAGCCGTCGACGCACCCGCTCTCCGAGCGGGAGGTCGCGCTGGTGCGGCTGCTGGCCGACGGGCGCAGCAACCGCGAGATCGCCGCCGCCCTGTACCTCGCCGAGGGGACCGTGAAGAACCTCGTCAGCAGCGTGCTGTCCAAGCTCGAGGTGCGCGACCGCACACAGGCGGCCCTGCGGGCCCGGGACCTCGGCATCCTCTGACCGTCACCGGTCGCCGGGGTCACTCCCGGAAGGTGACCCGCGGCATGACGATCGGCACCTGACGGGGCCGTGCGGTCGGCCGAGGCTGTCGTGTGTCCGCACGTCGGATCCACGAGGAGTCGAGATGAACCACGAAGAGCACGGCATCACCCGCCACCCGGCGCGGCGGTTCACGCGGCACGCGGTGGAGATGGTGGCCGCGATGGTGGCGGGCATGGTCCTGCTGGAGCCCGTCTGGTCGTTCGCCTGGCCGGGCCTGCGCGAGAGCACCACCGCGCAGGTGCTGGTGATGGCGACGAACATGTCGATCGGCATGGCGGTGTGGATGCGGGTCCGGGGGCACGGGGCGGCCTCCGTCGCCGAGATGGCCGCCGCGATGTACCTGCCGTTCCTGCTGCTGCTGCCGTTCAGCCGGGCCGGGGCTGTGACCGCCATGCAGCTGATGACGGCCGGGCACGTGCTGATGCTGGCCGCGATGCTCGCCGTGATGCTGCGGCGCCGTCACGAGTACGGGTGGTGAGCCCGGTGCGCGCGCTCCTCAAGGTCGTCCTGCTCCTGCTCGCCGCACTGGCGCTCCCGGCGGCGCTGGGCGCCCCGACGGTCGTCCACGCCGTCACCGGCCTCAACGCCCCGCGGACCGACGTCGTGTCCCCGACCCCGGCACCGGTCGCGTACGACCCGACCAGACCGACCGTGGCCGTCGTGGTCGGGGACGCGGGCGCCGTCGCGTCCGACGTCCTGGCCCCGTACGAGATCCTCTCCGGCACGGGTGCGTTCAACGTCTACACCGTGGCGCCCGCGAGCCACCCGGTGCCGCTCACCGGCGGGCTCGACCTCGTGCCGGACCTCACGTTCGCCGGGCTCGAGGACCTCCTGGGGGGTCCGGCGGACCTCGTGGTCGTGCCCGCGATGCCCGACGTCGGCCGCCCCACGACGAAGCCCGTCACGGCATGGCTCACCACCCAGGCGGACGAGGGCTCGGTCATCCTCAGCGTCTGCAACGGAGCCGCCGTGGTCGCCTCGGCCGGACTGCTCGACGGCCACCGCGCCACGGCGCACTGGCTGCGCCTCGACGAGTGGGCCGGCGCCTACCCCGGCGTCGACTGGGTCGCCGGGACGCGGTACGTGGACGACGGCGCCGTGATCAGCACGGCCGGCGTCCTGTCGGGGATCGACGGCACCCTGCACGTCGTGCAGCGGCTGGTCGGAGCGGACGCCGCGGTGCGCGCCGCACGGGCGGTCGGCTGGCCGTACGAGGCGTCGAGCGGCCCGCCGCGGATGGCGCGGGCGCGGCTCGCACCGTCCGACGCCGTCGTCGCGTTCCGCACCGGCTTCGGCTGGGACCGTCCGCGCATCGGCGTCCAGCTCACCGACGGGGTCGGCGAGGTCGAGCTCGCCTCGGTGTTCGACACGTACGCGCAGTCGCTGGCCGCGGACACGGTCGCCGTGGGCGCCGGGCCGGTGACGTCGCGCCACGGGCTGACGTTCGTGCCGCGCACCGCGTCGGTCGCCGGGCTCGACCGGCTCGTGGTCCCGGGGACGACCGACCACCCCACCGTCCCGGGGATCGACGCCGTGCACCCCCACGAACGGCCCGGCTTCGCGTACGACGCCGTGCTGCAGGACCTGGCACGGACGACCGACGTGGCCACCGCGCGGTGGACGGCGAAGGTCCTCGAGTACCCCGTCGACGGCCTCCCGCTCGCCGGGCCGTCCTGGCCGTGGGCGCTGACGCTGCGACCGCTCGCGCTCGGCGTGCTCGGCGTGCTGCTCGTGCTCGGTGCGCTGGGGATGGTGCGTCGCAGCACGCGTACGCCGCGCGGCGGACGGTGAGGTGGTGCGGGCCCTCGTCCGCCCGGCTGCTGCCTGCGCGATCGTGGCCGCCCGCCACGAGGACGTTCGCGAGCCCCCCGGGGGTGTCCACGCCACGTGTCCCGGGCTTGATTCTCAGAGGACCTTGAATCCCGACGAGCACCATGGGTAGTGCAAAGTTCCACTACCCCCAGAGATCGACGTCACCGCCGACGTCGTCAGGCACCGGCGGTGACGGTCCGAGCTCAGCTCGTGAGAAGGAGTCCGACGATGGCGCGGAAGATCATCTCGACCCTGGCGGCATCCGCCCTGCTGGCCCTGAGCCTGCTCGGCGCGGCGCAGCCGGCGCAGGCCGCCACGCCCGGCGGCGAGCTGCGCAACAAGGACACCGGACTGTGCGTCGACCGCCAGGAGCACCCCGAGCGGCCGGTCGCGGCGTTCACCACGAGGTGCAACGGCTCCGCCACCCAGCGCTGGGTCTACTCGGCGTCCGACCAGACCATCCGCACCCCGGACGGCAGGTGCCTGGCCACCGGCAGCACCTCCGGGGTCTTCGTCACCGCCTGCGACAGCGGCCTGCTGGTGCGCTGGGGACAGACGAGCGACGGCCGCATCCACCAGCTCGACTGGGGCATCGGCTGCATCGAGGACTTCCGCACGGCCACGCTCACCTGGGGTGCCTGCACCAGGAGCCCCAACGAGGTCTGGTCGTCGCTGGCGACCGTCTGACCCCCTCGAGGTGGGAGCGGGCGGTCGTCAGCGACTAGGTGTCGCGGACCGGTCGCTCCCACCCTTCCGGCACGGGAACCGCCCCCCACCGCGCGTCGGGCAGCCACGCGTCCCAGTCGGCGTCGAACGGCCAGCCCACGTCCCGCGCGTGACGCATCAACCGGGCGCCGACCTCGCGGGCGCGCCGGGCCCGCCGGTCGGTGACGTACCCCTGCTCGACCATCCACGCGAGCTCGTCCTCGTCCTTGAGGCCCACCGTCCACGGACCGCCGCGCGGGCTGCCCGCGGCGACCACGTCCAGAGCCCAGTCCTGCGTGTCGAAGCCGATCGGGGACCGGCGCCACGGCGACTCGAGGTTGCCGTACCAGTGGTCCGTCCAGCGCTCGCCGTCGTGCCACCGCCACACGGACCACCGGTCACCGCGCCGGTGCACGCGCACGACCGTGTGCCCCTGCCAGACGCGTTCGTCGTACGTGCCGTCCCACGCCGCGGGCAGCACGGTCCGGCCGTTCGGTCCGGCACCCGTCCCGGCACGCACGCGCACCCCGGAGCCGGGCCGGGTCGACACGACCACGACGTCGTCGTCGAGCACCACCGTGCCGGCGACGGCGAAGCCGACGGCGACCCCGTGCGCAGGGCCCATGTCACGCACGCTGCGCAGCACGACGGGCGCGCCGCGCTCGAACGGTGGCGGCTCGGGCACGGGCGGCAGCGGGACCTCGTCGTGGACCACCCGGCCGACGGTACCGGGCGGGCGACCGCCCCGAGCGTGCCACGGGCCCTCCCCGGCGCCGTCGCACGGATCTGCGCGTCACGCCCCCCGACGTGCCCGTCAGGGCAGCGGACCGGTGCGCGACGGCGTGCGCTCCTCGTCGAGCAGCCGGTACACCGACACGTGCGACGTGGACTCGGCGGTGAACGCGGCGCCGCTCCAGTCCGCGTGCCGGCTCTCCAGCTCGAACCCGGCGAGCCGGCCCATGAGGTCGAGCTCTGTCGGCCACACGTACCGGTGCGGGCTGCGGAACAGCTGCGCGTCGCTGCCCTCACCGAACCGGACGTGGTGGGACACCACGCGCTGCTCGAGCACGTCGTATGTGTCGATGCCGAGGTACCCGGGCTCGTCGTGCCACACCGTCGCCCCCACACCGGGCGGGAGCACCCGCAGCTGCGGCACCCACAGCTCGATGACGAACCGCCCGCCGGGTGCCAGGTGCCGGGCGGCGTTGCGGAAGCACTCGACCTGCTCGCCCTGCGTGAGCAGGTTGGAGATGGTGTTGAACACCAGGTAGACGAGCGAGAACCGGCCCGGCGCCCGGACCGTCGCCATGTCGCCCATCACCACCGGGATCGTCGCCTCGTCGACCTTCGTGCGCAGCACGTCGACCATCGGCTGCGACAGCTCGATGCCCGTCACGGGCACCCCGCGCTCGGCCAGCGGCACGGCGACCCGGCCGGTGCCGATCGCCAGCTCGAGCGCGGCGCCGCCGTCCGCGAGCGCGACAAGCCGGTCGACCGTCGGCCCGAGCACCTCGGGCGCGAACATGCCGGTGCCCGGGGTGTCGTAGGACTCCGCGGTGTCCACGTCCCAGATCTGCTGCTCCTCTGCCATGCCTCGACCGTGGCACCGGTCCACGACGCGCGTCCACGGCTTTGTCGGCCAGGTCGGCAGGCGGGTCTGGACGGGCGGCAGCGCACGCACGAGACTCGACCGGACCGGTCGACGACCCAGGAAGGCGGACGACGTGGAGTACACCGCCTCGATCCGCAGCACCCCCGGCAGCCACGAGGTCACCGTCACCGCCGGTGGCCAGGACCGGGCGCTCGACCTCCCCGCGCGCGAGGGTGCGCCGGGCTCGGCCGTCAGCGGCGGTGAGCTGCTCTTCCTGGCACTCGCGACGTGCGCCACCAACGACGTCTACCGCGAGGCCGCCGCCCGGTCGCTTCCCGTGGTCGGGGTCGACGTCGAGGTGGCGGGGTGGTTCGACGCCCCCGGTGCGCGTGCGCGGGACGTGTCGTACCGCGTCTCCGTCGTCTCACCGGCCCCCGAGGAGCAGGTGCGCGAGCTCGTCGCCCACGTCGACGCGATCGCCGAGGTGCACCGCACGCTGCGTACCGGCACCACGGTGAGCCTCGAGGAGGTCCGGGTCAGCAGGCCGCCGGAACCGTCCTGACGGCCCAGTCGGGCTCACGCGCGGTCCCGATCGACGCAGCGCGGGACGGCGTCCTCGGCGGCGCCCCGCCCGACGCGCTGCTGGCGGGCCGTCCGGGCCGGTGCGATGCTCGGGTGACGGCGTGCGCGACCCCGTCCGGGGTGTGACGTCACCGCCCCGGGGGAGGCGCGCATGGCGCAGCGTCCGGGTGTGAGCACTCCCCCGTCGCCCACCCGGCCGGCGCCGGGGGCCTCCCCGACGGGCGACCCGCGCCAGGCCGGCACCGACCCGGCGCGGCGCCACCGGCGACGTCCCCGACCGCCGCACCCGGTAGGGCTCGCGATGGGGACGCTCTTCGCCGTGGTCGCGATGACGCCCTCCCTGCTGCCGCGTGACTGGCTCTACCAGGGGCTCGTGTCGGGGATCTCCGGGGCGCTGGGGTACGGGGTCGGCGTGGCGCTCGCCCGGGTCCTGCGACTCGTGCCCGCATGGCGCCGGCTCGTGTCCACGATGCGCGGACGGGTGCCGGCGGCGCTCGCGTCCCGGCGGCTGCCGGCCGTCGTCGTGCTCGCCGCCGCGGCCGTGGTCGTCATGCTCGTGGTCGGTGCCCGTTGGCAGCGGGCGATGACGGCGGCCGTCGGCATGCCGCCGCCCTCGACCCTCGACTGGCTGCGGGCCGGGCCGCTGCTCGTGCTCATCGCCACCTCGTTCGTCCTGGGGGCGCGCGGGGTGTGGTGGGTGGGCCGCCGTGTCGACGCGCTCCTGGAGCGGCGGCTGCACTGGCCGCACGCGGTGGCGTCCGTGGTGGCGACGGTGCTCGTGCTCGGCGGGGTCGTGCTGGTCAACGACGTCCTGCTGCACCGCGCGCTCGGTGCAGCGGACGCCGCATTCGCAGCCCGCAACACCCAGGACCACCCCGGTGTGGCACGCCCCTCGGCGGCCGAGCGCTCCGGTGCGCCGGGGTCGCTCGTGGCCTGGGAGTCCCTCGGGCGGGAGGGTCGCCGTTTCGTCGCCGGGGCGCCGAGCACCGACGACCTGCGGGCTGCCGCACCGGACGCCGCACCGACGGCGCCCGTCCGTGTCTACGTCGGCATCGAGAACGCCGGCACGCCCCGTGAGCGCGCCGCCCTGGCGGTCGAGGAGCTCGAGCGCACCGGCGCCTTCGACCGGCAGGTCCTGCTGCTGGCGACCACGACCGGCAGCGGGTGGGTCAACGGGTCCGCGGTCGAGTCCCTCGAGCTGATGTACGCCGGGGACACCGCGACGGTCGCCACCCAGTACTCGTACCTGCCGAGCTGGCTGTCCTTCCTGTTCGACCGCTCCCGGGCCAGCCAGGAGTCGCGCGCGCTGGCCACGGCCGTCGAGGAGCACCTCGCCGGGCTGCCGGAGGACGAGCGCCCGTTGCTGCTCGCCTACGGGGAGAGCCTCGGCTCGTACGGCAGCGAGACGGCGTACACCTCCCTGGCGGACATCCGCGAGCGCACCGACGGCGTGCTGTGGGCGGGACCCCCGGACGCGAACCCCGTCTGGCACGCCCTGGTCGAGCGGCGGGACCCCGGGACGCCCGCCGTGGCGCCCGTCTACGCGAGCGGCCTGTTCGTCCGCTTCGCCGGCGACGCCGCGCAGATCACCACGCCGACGACGCCGTGGGAGCCCCCGCGGGCCCTGTACCTGCAGCACGCCGACGACCCGGTGGTGTGGTGGAGCCCCGACGTGCTGCTGTCCGTCCCCGACCGGTTGCGTGAGCAGCCCGCCGGCACCGACCGCCCGGCCGTGCGGTGGTTCCCCGTGGTGACGTTCTGGCAGCTGACGTTCGACCTGCTCAACGCGAAGTCGGTACCCGACGGGTACGGGCACAACTACGACGGGCTGGCCCTCGACGGGTGGGCGGGCGTGGTGCCGCCCGACGGGTGGACGGCCGCGGACACCGAGCGGGTGCGCGCGGTCCTGACACGGTGACCGGTGGTGCCGACGTCCCAGCGGCAGCCGGCACCGCGAGGCCACGGTGGCCGGCCCGCGTGGGACAGGCCGTCCCTCGCCCTGCCGTGATCAGATGTCCGGATGAAGCCGCCCGTTCACGCCCTGTCGCCGGCCCTGGAGCCGGTGCTGCCGCCGTCGCACGCCCGGACCGACGCATGAGCCGCGTCGTCGTGACCGGCGGTAGCGGAAAGCTCGGGCGCGCCGTGGTGGAGCACCTGGCGACGCACGGCTACGACGTGGTGAACGTCGACACCGCTCCCCCACCGGAGGGCCAGAGGGCGCTCTTCAGCCGCGTCGATCTCACCGACCTCGGCCAGGTGACGGAGGCGCTCACCGGCATCGACGACCGGTACGACGGCGTCGACGCGGTGGTCCACCTCGCGGCCATCCCCGCGCCGGGCCTGCGCCCGAGCGGTGCGACGTTCGCGAACAACGTCGTCGCCACTCACCACGTGTTCAGCGCCGCCCGCCGTGCGGGCATCAAGAACGTCGTCTGGGCCTCCAGCGAGACCGTCCTCGGCCTGCCCTTCGACACCCCGCCGCCCTACGTCCCGGTCGACGAGGAGTACGCCGTCCGCCCGGAGAGCACGTACTCGCTCGGCAAGGCCGTCGAGGAGGAGATGGCCCGGCACTTCACGCGCTGGGACCCGGACCTCAAGCTCATCGGCCTGCGGTTCTCCAACGTGATGGAGCCGGGCGACTACGCCGCGTTCCCGGGCTTCGCGGCCGATCCGCGCAGCCGCATCTGGAACCTGTGGGGCTACATCGACGCCCGCGACGGCGCCCTCGCGGTCCGGCTGGCGCTCGAGAGCGACCTGCGCGGGTTCGAGGCGTTCATCATCGCGTCGCCCGACACGGTACTGGAGCGGCCGTCGGCCGAGCTGGTCGCCGAGTACTTCCCGGACGTCCCCGTCGCCCGCCCGATCGAGGGACGCGAGACGCTCCTGTCCATCGACAAGGCCCGTCGCCTGCTGGGGTACGACCCGCAGCACACGTGGCGCGA
>JAEWEJ010000351.1 GCA_023389455.1 Actinomycetes bacterium
CCGGCGCCGAGCACGTCGCCCGCCCGCAGCACGGCCTGCCCGGCCCGCACGTCGTCACCGCGGGGACGCACGTGGGCCCCGGGCGGCACGAGTCCGTCGACCCGCACCCGACGGGTGCCGCCGTCGGTGGCCTCGACGGGCAGGACTGCGTCGGCACCGTCGGGCACCGGTGCCCCCGTCATGAGGCGCACCACCGCCCCGGGCGGCAGGCGGACCGCGCGGGTGTCCCCCGCCGGCACGTCGTCGGCGACGTCGAGCACCCCGCCGACCGCGAGCTCGGCGCTGCGCACCGCGTAGCCGTCCATCGCCGAGCTGTCCCACGGGGGCAGGTCGACGGTGCTGCGCACGTCGTCGGCGAGCGCGCGCCCGCGGGCCTCGTCCAGCGGCACCGTGACGGTCGCGAGCGGTCGGCCGAGCGCCAGCACGGCCGCCGCGTGCTCGTCGAGGCTGCGCACGACGCGCACGGGCAGGGCGGGCCCGGCGGGCAGGACGTCGGACATGGGCCCAACCTACTGCCGGGTCCCCACCGTGCCCGGCGACGACCGAGGGTCGACCGTCCGACGCCCGGACCACCGGGGCTGCCCGGGCGATCCGTCCGTATCATCGCGGGATGGGAGCCGTGAGCGGGACGGGTGCCACCCCGCGACCGGCGGGGGGGCTGGTCGACCGGTACGGCCGTGAGGCCACCGACCTGCGGGTGTCGCTGACCGACCGCTGCAACCTGCGCTGCACGTACTGCATGCCCGCCGAGGGGCTGCCGTGGGCGCCCGACGACTCGGTGCTGACCGATGCCGAGGTCGTGCGCGTGGTGCGGGTCGGCGTGGAGCTGCTGGGCGTCCGCGAGGTCCGGTTCACGGGTGGCGAGCCGCTGCTGCGCCGGGGGCTGGAGGGCATCGTGGCCGCCACGGCGGCGCTGCGGACGGCCGACGGCACGCCGGTGCGCACCGCGCTGACCACCAACGGCCTGGGCCTCGACAAGCGGGCGCGGGCACTGGCGGACGCGGGGCTCGGGCGGGTCAACGTCTCGCTGGACTCCTTGGACCCGGCGCGGTTCGCGGCGATCGCGCGCCGCGACCGGCACGCGGACGTGCTCGCGGGCCTGGCGGCCGCGGCCGCCGCGGGGCTCGCGCCCGTCAAGGTCAACGCGGTGCTGGTGCGCGGGGTGAACGACGACGAGGCGGTCCCCCTCCTGACCTGGGCGCTGGAGCACGGGTACCACCTGCGCTTCATCGAGCAGATGCCGCTGGGCCCCCACGGGTCGTGGCGCCGCGAGGACCTGGTCACGACCGACGAGATCCTCGACACCCTCGCGGCCGCGTTCGACCTGGTGGCCGAGCCCGCGGGGGCACGAGGGGGCGCACCCGCGGAGACGTGGTCGGTCGCGGGGCACCCGGGCGCGACGGTCGGTGTCATCGGGTCGGTGACGCGACCGTTCTGCGGCGCGTGCGACCGCACCCGGCTGACGGCCGACGGCCAGGTCCGCAGCTGCCTGTTCGCCCGGGACGAGGACGACCTGCGCGGCCTGCTGCGCGGCGGTGCGGACGACGCCACGATCGCCGACGCGTGGCGCACCGCGATGCGCGGCAAGGCCGCCGGGCACGGGATCGACGACCCGACCTTCCTGCAGCCGTCCCGGACCATGAGCGCGATCGGAGGATGACCGTGACCACCACGTCACCGCACGGCAGGGGACCGGGCACGGGACCGGACACGGGCACGGGCGGCGTACCGGCCACCGTCGAGGTGCGGTACTTCGCGGCGGCGGCCGAGGCTTCCGGGTGCGACGTCGAGCGCGTGCCCCTGGCGGCGGGTACCACGGTCGGGGAGCTCCTCGACGCGCTGGGCGAGCGGCACGGGCCGGCGCTGCGCGACGTCGCGGCGCTCTGCGCGCTGCTGGTCGACGGGGTGCTGCACCGTGACCGCACGGAGCGCCTCGGCACGCCGGACCGCGTCGACGTGCTGCCGCCGTTCGCCGGCGGCTGACGCGTCAGGCGCTGTTGACCCACTCGTGCCCGCCGGCGGCGAGGTCCTGGCGCTTCCACACGGGCAGGTGCGCCTTGATCTCGTCGACGAGGAGCGCGGCGGCCTCGAACGCCTCGCGCCGGTGCGCCGCTGCGACCGCGACCCCCAGGGCGCACTCCCCCACGGCGAGCACCCCGACGCGGTGCACGCACGCGACCGCCTCGACCTCGGTGCGGGCGACCACGTCGGCCACCACGCGGGCGACGACGGCCTGCGCGTCGGGGTGCGCCACGTACTCGAGCCCCGTGACGCCCCGACCGCCGTCGTGGTCCCGCACGACGCCCGCGAACGTGACGACGGCGCCCGCGGCGTCCCCGCCGACGGCACCGGCCAGCGCGCCCACGTCCACCGGGTCGGCCGTGACCAGGGCGAGAGCGACACGACGGGCCGGGACGTGCGGACGGGGCGTGCTCACCGGGCCAGCGTAGGCGCGCGGCGCGCGGCCGCCGCCGCGCGGTCCACCGGACCGTCCCACCTCGCCACCGCGTCTGCGGCTCTCGCCGGCCCGATCACCCGCATCTGCGGCACCGTGCACGTACGATCGACCCGTGCCCACCTACCGCGTGTCCGAGGCGGCGACGCTCCTGGGCGTCAGCGACGACACCGTGCGCCGGTGGATCGACTCGGGGCGTCTCGACGCGACGCGCGCGGCCGGCCACCGCGAGGTCGACGGCGTCGCCCTGGCCCACCTCGCGCAGGAGCTCGGGGCCCAGCCCGAGCCGGGCGGCGAGCGGCGCTCGACCCGCAACCGCCTGCGGGGCATCGTCACCCGCGTCGTGCGGGACACCGTCATGGCGCAGGTCGAGATCCAGGCCGGCCCGTACCACATCGTGTCGCTGGTCAGCCGGGAGGCGGCCGACGAGCTCGGCCTGGAGCCCGGGGTGGTCGCCGTGGCGTCGGTGAAGGCGACGGACGTCGCGGTCGAGCACCTCGAGGCGCGGTGACGGTGCGCCGTCGCCCGTCGGCACCGGGGCGCACCGACGCACCGGGGCAGGCCCTCGCACCGGCGCGCACCCTCGCGGTCGCCCTGGCCCTGGCGGCGCTCGCCGGCTGCGCACCGGTCGACGCCCCCGCCGCGGCCCCGGGCGGCGTCACCGGCCACGAGGAGCCGGCCCTGGACGGCACCCTGGTCGTCCTGGGCGCCGCGTCGCTCACGGACGTGCTGACCGACCTGGCCGGCGTCCTCGAGGCGCAGCACCCGGGCCTGCAGGTGAGCACCGCCTTCGGGTCGAGCGCGACCCTGGCCGCGCAGGTCGTGGCCGGCGCGCCCGCGGACGTCCTGGTGACCGCGAGCCGGGCGACCGCCACCACCGTCACCGACGTGGTCGGCGGGGAGCCGGTGGTCGTCGCGACGAACCGCCTCCAGCTCGCCGTGCCCGCGGGGAACCCGGCGGGGGTCACGTCGCTCGACGCCCTCGCGGACGGCGACCTCACGATCGCGCTGTGCGCACCCGAGGTGCCCTGCGGCGCGGTGACGCAGCAGGTCCTCCGGCGCGCCGGCGTCACCGCAGCACCCGACACCCTCGAGCGCGACGTGCGCGCGGTGCTCACCCGGCTCAGCCTCGACGAGGCGGACGCGGGGCTGGTCTACCGCACCGACGTCCTCGCGTCCGACGGTGCGGTCGAGGGCATCGACCTGCCCGCCGCCGTGGACGTGCCCACCGACCACCCCGCGCTCGCGCTGCCGGGAGCGTCGCACCCCGACGCGGCCGCCGCGTTCGTCGCGCTGCTGCAGTCGCCGCAGGGCCGTCGGGCCCTCGCGGACGCCGGCTTCGGCCTGCCGTGACGGGGCGGACGCGAGCGCGGGTCACCGCGTCGGCCGGGTCACGCGCGCTGGTCGCGCTGGCCGGGGTGGGCGTGGCCGTGCTCGTGCTGCCGCTGCTCGCGCTGCTGCTGGCGACGCCCTGGACCGACCTGCCCGCGCTCGTCGCGGATCGCGCGGTGCTGCAGGCGCTGCGCCTGTCGCTGGCGACCGCCACGTGCGCGACGGGTGTGTCGCTGCTGCTCGGCGTCCCCCTCGCGTGGGTGCTCGCGCACGACGACCGGCGCGGCGCGTGGCTGCTGCGCGCGCTGGTCACGGTCCCGCTCGTGCTGCCCCCGGTGGTGGGTGGCGTCGCGCTGCTCCTCCTGCTGGGACGGCGCGGGCTGCTCGGCGGGGTGCTGCACGCGTGGACGGGTGTCACCGTGCCGTTCACGTCGGTGGCCGTCGTGCTCGCGCAGGTCTTCGTCTCGCTGCCGTTCCTCGTCCTGTCGGTCGAGGGGGCGCTGCGCGGCACGGACCCGCGCCGGGCGCAGGTCGCGCAGACGCTCGGCGCGTCTCCCGCGTACGTGCTGCGCCGCGTGACGCTGCCCGCCGTCGCACCGGGCGTCGCGGCGGGTGCCGCCCTGTGCTTCACCCGCGCCCTGGGCGAGTTCGGCGCGACCGTCACGTTCGCCGGCAGCTTCCCCGGGACCACGCGCACCATGCCGCTGGCCGTGTACCAGGCGATGGACGCGGCACCCGAGCAGGCGGTCGCGATGTCCGTGCTGCTGCTGTGCCTGTCCGTGACGGTGCTGGTGGCGCTGCGAGGCCGATGGCTCGGCGGGCTGCCGCGCGCGGGCGCGGCCCGGGGGTCACGATGACCCTCGACGTGCAGGTGCGCGCCGCCCGGGGGTCGTTCGAGCTCGACGTCACCCTGCGGGTCCCGGCCGGGACCGTCCTGGCCGTGATGGGCCCGAACGGCAGCGGCAAGTCGACGCTGCTCGGCGCCGTCGCCGGGCTCGTCCCCGTCACGGCAGGTCACGTCCGCCTCGGTGACGACGTGCTGGTCGACGTCGCCGCTCGCCGCAGCCTGCCGCCGCGCGAGCGTCGGCTGGGGGTCGCGCCGCAGGACGCGCTGCTGTTCGGGCACCTGTCCGCGCGCGAGAACGTCGCGTTCGGGCCGCGCGCGCAGGGGATGCGTGCGGCCGCGGCCCGGGAGCTCGCGGACCGGCTGCTGGCCGACGTCGGGCTCGCGCAGCACGCCCGGACCCGCGC
>JAEWEJ010000212.1 GCA_023389455.1 Actinomycetes bacterium
GTTCCAGGCCGGGTACGCCGGCGGGCGCTCGAGCGCGACGCCGCCGCGCGCGGCCGTCGGCCTCGAGTCGCTGGAGTTCGGCCCCGGCGAGGCGTGGGACCTCCCGCTGCCGGTCGACGCGGTCGTCCCTGACGAGGACGGGCCGACGGACCTCGCGCGGACCGTGCGCACGGTGCGCGCCGCCGCGCATGCCGAGGGAGTCCCTCCGCCGCGGCGCCCGTGGCTCCCGGAGCTGGCCGCGGTGCAGGGGCTCGAGGAGATCGTCGACCCCTCGCACGCCGGCGTGGCACTGGGCGTGGTCGACCGACCGGCGCAGCAGGAGCAGCACGCGTGGGTGTGGCACCCGGACACCGAGGGGTCGCTCGTGGTGCTGGGCACGAGCGGCGCGGGCACGTCGACGACGCTGCGCACGCTCGCGGTCAGCGCGGCGCTGGGCACGCTCGGTGCCGCGGGCCCCGTGCAGGTCTACGGCCTGGACCTCGGGTCCGGCGGCCTGGCCGTGCTGGACGAGCTGCCGGTGGTCGGTGCCGTCGTCGACGGCGCGGACACCGAGCGCCTGCAGCGTCTGCTGCGCACGCTGCGCGACGCGCTCGACGACCGCGCCGTGCGTTACGCCGCCGTGCGCGCCGGGTCCCTGACCGACTACCGCACCCTGGCCGGCCGACCTGACGAGCCACGCCTCCTGCTGCTGCTCGACGGGCTGGCGGCCTTCCGGGAGGCGCACGAGGCCGACGCGGGACGGACCGGGGCGTGGTCGGTGCTGCAGCGGCTCGTCGCCGAGGGGCGGCCCCTGGGCGTGCACGTCGCGATGGCCGCCGAACGGCCGGGTGCGCTGCCCACGTCGCTCGCCGGCAGCGTCGCCCGCCGCCTCGTGCTGCGGCAGGCCGACGAGAGCGCCTACGGCGTGCTCGACGTGCCGAAGGACGTGCTGGGCCCGGCGTCGCCGCCAGGGCGCGGCGTGTTCGCGGGGGAGGGCGACGAGCTCCAGGTCGCGGTGCCCGGCGGGTGCGTCGCGCCCGCCGAGCAGGCGGTGGCGGTCGCCGCCGTCGCGCAGCGCCTGAGGGCGGCCGGTGTCGCCGCGGCGCCACCCGTGCGCCGCCTGCCCACGGTGATCACGGCGTCGAGCCTGCCCAGCGCCGTCGAGGGGCTGCCCGTGCTGGGCATCGCGGACGACACCCTGCAGCCGTGCGGGTTCGCGCCCCGCGGCACGTTCCTGCTCGCGGGGATGCCGGGATCGGGGCGCACCACGGCGCTCGTCGCCCTCGGCGACGCGATGCGCCGGGCCATGCCCGCCGCGTCCCTGTACTACGTGGGTGCCCGCCGCTCGCCCGTGCGGGAGCACGTCGCGTGGACCGCGACGGCCGCGACGCCCGACGAGATCGCGGCACTCGCGCGGGACCTGCTGCCCGAGCTCACGGCGCCCCCTGCCGACGGCTCGCCGGTCGTGCTCGTCGTCGAGGCCATCGCCGACCTGCTCGGCGGCCCGGCCGAGCAGGCGCTCACCGAGGCCGTGCGCGCCGCACGCCGCAACGACCACTTCGTGCTCGCGGAGTCCGAGTCCAGCACGTGGGGCTCGTCGTGGCCGCTGGTCGCGGAGGTCCGCAACGGACGGCGCGGGCTGGTGCTGCAGCCCGACCACATGGACGGCGACGCGCTGTTCCGCACCGCGTTCCCGCGGATGGGGCGCGCGGACTTCCCCCCGGGGCGTGGCGTGCTCGTCGAGCAGGGTCGGCTGCGGCGCGTCCAGCTCCCCGTCTCGGACTGACCCGGACCGGCGCAGGCGCCGACGCCCTGTGGACGAACCCGGACGAGGTGGGGCGAACCTCGCTACCGTCGGCGCCGGTGCGCGGCACCCCCGTGGGGAACGGACCCCGCAGGACCACCGAGCAGGGGAGAGGCACATGGCCAACATCGACGTCAGCTACCAGGAGATGCGCGACGCGGCGACGCGGCTGACCGCGGGGCAGGACGAGATCACCAACCGCCTGGGCGAGCTGCGGGCGTTCATCGAGTCGCTCGTCTCGTCCGGCTTCGTCACCGACCAGGCGTCGGTCGCGTTCGGTGAGTCGTACCGGCAGTTCACGCAGGGGGCGACGGACACCGTCTCCGCCCTGACCTCGCTCGGCGAGTACCTGCGCGCGGCGGCCGCGACCCTGGAGGACGCCGACGCCCAGCTCGCGGCGGGCCTGCGCGGCTGAGCACGACGACCGCACGCCTCACCGTCGACACCGAGCGCCTGGCCGCCGCGGGCACACGGCTGGCCGACCTGGCGCACACGTTCTCGACCGCGAACGTCAGCGCACGCGACCTGTTGGGAGCCCTCGGGCACCACGAGCTCGCCGGCGTCGTCGGGGAGCTCGCGATCGGGTGGGACGACGTGCGCACCGGGATGTCAAGGACGCCGGCTTCCTCGGTGAGGCGTGCGGGTGCATCGGTGACACGTTCGCGACGCTGGACGAGGTGGTCGACGCGGTGGCACAGACCCTGCACCGCGTGCCGCCGCACCGTGTCGACGAACCTGTCGACGTCGGGCGCGGCACCCCGCAGCCTGCACGCAGCGACGCACCCGTCAGCGCGCCGACCGGTCCGGCCCGCCCGCCCGGCCCGTGAGCGCGATGACGGGGCGCCCCGTGCGCGGGTGGGTCAGCACCTCGGCGTCCACCCCGTACACCTCGTGCAGCAGGGCGGGCGTCAGCACGTCGCTCGGGGCACCGGCAGCGGCGAGCCGCCCCGCCGACAGCACGATCACGTGCTCGCAGAACGCCGCCGCGAGGTTGAGGTCGTGCAGCGCCGCGACGCTCGTGACCCCCAGGTCCCGTACGAACGCGAGCATCGACAGCTGCGCGGCCACGTCGAGGTGGTTCGTCGGCTCGTCCAGCAGCAGCACCTGCGGCTCCTGCGCGAGGGCGCGCGCGATGTGCACGCGCTGGCGCTCGCCGCCCGACAGCGTCGCCCAGGCGCGGCCCGCCAGGTGCGCGGCCGACGCGGCCGTCAGCGCCCGGTCGACCGCACCCGCGTCGTCGTCGGAGCCCCACAGCGTGCGGTAGGGGATCCGGCCGAGCGCGACGACCTCGCGCACGCTCAGCGGAGCGGCCGCCCCGGAGTCCTGCTCGAGCAGCGCCACGTGACGCGCGCGCACCCGCCGCGCCATCGTGTGCACCGGCACGGCGGGCGCCGGGTCCGTGGCGTCGGGGTCGCTGACCAGCACGGCACCCGCCTCGGGGGTCAGGAGCCCGGCGATCAGACGCAGCAGCGTGGTCTTGCCGGCACCGTTGGGGCCGAGCAGTCCCGTCAGGGCACCCGGTGGTGGTGTGGCGTCGACCCCGTCGACCACCCAGCGGCCCCCGAGGCGCGTCCCGACGCCGTCGATCGTCAGCTCCACGTGCCACCCCGCCCTCGCCGCAGCAGCACCGCGAACACCGGGACCCCGATCAGGGCGGTGACGATCCCGACGGGCAGCTCGCGCGGGTCGAACACGGTGCGGGCCAGGGTGTCGGCCCACACGAGCAGCACCGCTCCCGCGAGCCCCGCGACCGGCAGCAGCCGGCGGTGGGACGGCCCCGTGACGACCGACACCGCGTGCGGCAGCACCAGCCCGACGAACCCGATCGCTCCCGACACGGCGACCATCGCCCCCGTGAGCAGCGCGACGAGCGTCATCATCGCCCAGCGCGTGCGGTCGACGTCGACGCCCAGCGCCGCCGCGGCCGTGTCGCCGAACGTGAACGCGTCGAGACGCCCCCCGGTGAGCAGCACGACCGAGCCGACCACGAGCAGCGCACCACCCGCGATCACCACCGACGTCCACGTCGCCCCGGCGAGCGACCCCATGAGCCAGGACAGGATCTCGCGGTACGAGTCGCCCGTCGCGGTCCAGAAGATGACGAACGACGTCGCCGCGGCAGCGAGCTGCGAGATCGCCAGACCGGCGAGCACCGCGCGCGTCGGGGTCAGGGTCCCGCCTGTGCGGGCGAGCGTCAGCGTCGCCACGAGCGCCGCCAGCGCACCGACGAAGGCCGCGACCGGCAGGAGCAGCCCGACCCCCAGCACCAGCACCGCCACGGCACCCAGCGACGCACCCGACGACAGCCCCAGGAGGTAGGGGTCCGCCAGGGGGTTGCGCGTGAGGGACTGCATCACCGCGCCGGCCACGGCCAGGCCCGCGCCGACGGCGGCGGCCGTGAGCACCCGCGGCAGGCGCAGGTCCCAGACGATCGCGTCGTGCAGGCGCGGCACGTCGGCGTCCCGCAGGCCGAGGTGCGCCAGGACGGAGCGCACCACCTCACCGACGGCGAGGTCGGCCGGCCCGATCGTGACGGCCACCAGCAGCGTGACGACCAACGCCGCCGACCCGATCCCGACGAGCAGGGCGAGCGGCGGGCGCAGCGGTGCCCGGCCGTCGCCCGTCACCGCCGCCAGGTCCTGGCGGGGTGCACGGGGTCGGTGACGTCGGTTCAGCATCCGTCGTGTCAGCTCTCGGCGCCGGCGGTGTCCCCGTCGAGCGCGCGGACGGCGTCGGCGAGGTCGGCCGCGGCCTGCGCGTTGCGCACCCCCGCCTCGGAGGCCGCGAACGGGACGACGACGTAGCGCTGCTCCTGCACGGCCGTGAGCTGCGAGGCTGCCGGGTGCGCGGCGAGGTAGTCCTTCTTCTTCTGCGCGGAGTTCCACGCGGAGTCGACGAGCACGAGGACGTCGGGGTCCGCCGCGACGACCTGCTCCCAGCCGACCGACGTCCAGGTGTCGTCGACGTCGGCGAACACGTTGGTCAGGCCCGCCGCCTCGAGCAGCATCTGCGGCGCGCCGATCCCGGCGCCGACGTACGGGGTGTCCGTGCCGGAGGACCACCACACCGCGGTGCTGCCGTCGACCGGCTCGATCGCGTCGAGAGTCGCCTGCTGCTCCGCCACCACGCGGGCGGCAGCGTCGGGGACCCCGAAGACCTCGCCGACCTCACGGATCTCGCCGAGCACGTCGTCGAAGGTCAGCGGGTCCGGCTGGTAGGCCGGGTCCTTGCACGCGCTGGGGGACACGTACGTCGCGATGCCCAGGGCGTCGAGGGTGGAGCGCTCGCCCGCACCGTCGGCGCTGAGGTTGGACTCCCACCCCGCGTACACGAGGTCGGGCTCGACCTCGAGCAGCGCCTCCTGGCCGGGGACCTTCTCCGACAGGACGGGGACGTCGGCGACGTCCGCGGCCCACTGCTCCGGGACGGGCCCGTCGGCGAACGCGGTGCCGACGAGCGTGTCGGACAGACCGAGCGCCAGGAGCATCTCGGTGGTCGAGGACTTGATCGTCACGACCCGCTGCGGCGGGTCGTCGAACGTGACCTCGGTGCCGCAGTTGTCGAGGGTGACGGGTGCGCGGTCCGCGTCCGACGGTGACGCCGACGGACCGGCCGCCGGGGCACCGGTGGAGCACGAGGCCAGGACGAGCGCGCCGGCCGCGGCGCCGACGAGCAGGGCGGCGCGAACCGTCCGCGTCGGGGTGCGGCCGGTCGAGCCGGGGGCGGTGGTCGGGTGGCGAAGGGCGCGGGGCATGGGTCTCTCTCCGGGGTCGCTGCCGCGCACGCCGTCGGGCACGGGAGGGCAGGGGGACGGGCGCACGTCGCACCCCGGAGGACCGTCCCAGCACGGGGCGGTGCGACCCGACCAGAGCGACGGCCGGGTTCCGACTCGTCAGACTAGGCGCTCGCACCCCGCACGGTGCAACCCACCCACGATGCACGTCCGGCCGAGCCCGGGACGTCGGCGGCCGCTGCGGACGCAGGGGCCGCCGACGGACGAGCTCGGCCGGAGGTGGTGCGTGGTGGGTCGGGCGGTCAGGCGGCGGTGCAGGTCACCGTCGCTCCGCTGCCGTCGCCGGTGCCCTGGAAGCCGAACGACGTGCTCCCGCCGGCAGCCACCCGACCGTTCCACGAGGCGTTCGTGACCGTGAGCTGCGTGCCGCCGGTCGACTGCCCGTTCCAGACCTGCGTCGCCGACGCGCCGGAGGGGAGCGTCACGGTGACGCGCCACCCGCTGATCGGGCTCGTGCCGGCCGTGACGGCGACCTCGGCGACGAACCCGCCCGGCCAGCTGTTCGCGAGGCGGTACGCCGCGGTGCACCCCTGCGTGGGCTGCGGGGTCGGCGACGTGGGGGGTGTGACGGTCGGAGTGGGAGTCGGCGTCGGGGTCGGCGTGGGAGTGGGCGTCGGGGTGACCGTCGGCGTCGGCGTGACCGTGGGCGTCGGGCCGGGGCCGGCGTCCCCCCACGCGTCCTTCAGGAACGCGGCGATCGTGTCCCAGCTCGGGTTCGGGGTGCCCTGGGTGACGGTCTCGCGGCACCCGTCGGTCGTGCGGACGGTCTGCTGACCGAAGCGCGACGCGCTCGTCACGTCGGTGTGGGAGTGCCCGGCACCGGGCACGGAGAAGAACTGGGTGTCGACGCACGCGGCCTTCAGGGCGTCGTACAGGATCTGCGTCTGCGCGTGGGGGACGACGTTGTCGGAGCGCCCGTGCAGCAGCATCATCGGGGGGTCCTGGGCGTCGACGTACGCCAGGGGGTTGGCCTGCTGCGCCTTGTCGCGGCAGGTGGGGATCGCGCAGCCCAGGAGCTGGGCCTCCGGAGCGCTCGGGCTGTCGTGGTCGATGAAGCCGCCGGGGTCCTGCTCCTTGAGCCGCTGGAAGTCGGTGGGCCCGAAGAAGTCGACGCCGGCCTGCACGGCGCTCGAGACCCCGTAGACGCCGACCTGCCCCTCGAGGCGCTCGTCATCGCCGGTCAGCGCAGCCATCGCGGCCACCCAGCCACCCGAGGAGTCGCCCATGGAGGCGAAGCGGTCCGGGTCCAGGCGGTACCTGTCGGCATAGGCGCGCAGGTACCGGATCCCGGCCTTGACGTCGTGGACCTGCGCCGGGAACTTCGCCTGCGAGCTGGAACGGACGCTGACGCCGGCGACGGCGATGCCACGGGGGTTGAGCTGCTGGGCGATCGCCGCCGCACCCGACTTGCCGTCGTCCGACGTCCACGCCGAGCCCGTGGACCAGATGACGACGGGCCACGGGCCCGCGCCGTCGGGGACGTACAGGTCGAGCAGGTGCCCCCGGCTGCCCGGCGGGTCCGCGATGGCGTACTCGATGTTCGTGATGGTCTGGGCGGCCTGTGCGGGGGTGCTCACCGCCGCGACGGCCCCCACCGCGGCCAGTGCGACCGTCCCCAGCCAGGCGGCTGTCCTCCTGCGTGTCATCGACATGGCAGTCCTCCCCGGTGCGTGAACGATCCACCACACACTGTCGGGATGTGCCGTCGCCGACCAGGGGCGAAACCATTCGGTCCGTGCGGCGACACTGCGCCTGCCCGCCCGGCCCCGGGTCGGGCAGGGGTGTGGCGTCCCTGTGCTCGCCGCGCCGCGCCGGCCCGGGTCCGCCGCGGCTGCGACCGGTCGGGGCTGTCGCCGGGTCGACGGCCTCGACGACCCCGGGCACGGTCCGCACATCGCCCGTGCCATGCTCGTCGGGCACCGGTGCCCCTCGACCCTTGGAGACCGCATGTCCGACCGGCCCGTCCCGTCCCGTCGCGCGCTCGTCACGGGCGCGTCGTCCGGCATCGGAGCCGCGACCGTGCGTCGGCTTCGCGCGGACGGCTGGGACGTCGTCGCCACGGCCCGCCGCGCCGACAGGCTCGCCGCGCTCGCGCAGGAGACGGGTGCGGAGTCCTTCGTCGCGGACGTGACGAAGGACGAGGACGTCGTCGCGCTCGTCGCGCACGTGCGCGCCACGGGCGGCCTGGACGCCGTGGTGAACAACGCCGGCGGCGCCCTGGGCCAGGACACCGTCGAGGACGCGGACCTCGACGGCTGGCGGACGATGTACGAGCTCAACGTGCTCGGCACGCTGCGGGTGACGAAGGCCGTGCTGCCGCTGCTGCGCGAGCGCGGCCAGGGCGACGTCCTGGTCGTCACGTCCACGGCGGCGCACGGTGCCTATCCCGGGGGCGCCGGGTACACCGGAGCCAAGCACGCGGAGCGGATGCTCGCGACGACGCTGCGCTGGGAGCTGGTCGGTGAGCCGATCCGGGTCATCGAGATCGCGCCCGGCGCCGTCGCGACCGAGGAGTTCTCCCTGGTGCGGTTCGCCGGGGACGCCGAGCGGGCCGCGAAGGTCTACGAGGGGTACCAGCCCCTGGTCGCCGAGGACGTCGCGGACACCATCGCGTGGTCCCTGTCGCGCCCGCCGCACGTCAACGTCGACCTGCTCGTGGTGCGCCCGCGGGCGCAGGCGAACAACACCACGATCGCCCGCACGGGGGTCTAGCACCGGTCCGGGTGCGGTGTCGGCGGTGCGACCTACCCTGGACGGGTGCCGCCCCCCGACGTGTCGACGACGCGTGCCCTGCTGCGTCTCGTCCGGTGGGCGCGTCCCGCGCTGCCCCGCGTCGTCGCCGGTGGCAGCGCGACGCTCGTCGCGAGCCTCATCGCGCTCGCGGTGCCGCAGGTGCTGCGCGGGGTGGTCAACGGCCCGCTGCTGACCGACGGCTCCCGCGCGGCGGTCGTCCAGGCCGTGCTGCTGGTGCTGCTGCTGGGCGCCCTCGAGGCGGTCCTCGTCTGGTGCCGCCGGGCCCTGATCGCCACCCCGGGCACGGGCGTCGAGCGGACCATGCGCACGGACCTGTTCCGCCACCTGCTCGACCTGCCCGTGGCGGTGCACGACCGGTGGTCCGGCGGCCAGCTGCTGCAACGTTCGATGGGCGACCTGCACACCGTGCGCCGGTGGATGGTGTTCGGGCTCGTGCAGCTCGTGGTGTCGTCCACGACGGTGCTGGTCGGGGTCGTCCTGCTGCTCGTCACCAGCCCGCCGCTCGGTGTCGTCTACCTGTGCGGGGCCGTGCCCGTGGTGTGGCTCGGGTTCCGGTTCCGGCAGGACTACAAGGTGGTCGCGCGCCGCGCCCGCGACCAGGCGGGCGACCTCGCGACCAGCGTCGAGGAGTCCGTGCACGGCATCCGGGTGCTCAAGGCGTTCGGCCGCGGCGACGACGCGCTCGAGGACTTCGCGCGTCAGGCCGCCGAGCTGCGCGGCACGGAGCTGGACAAGGCCCGGGCGCAGTCGCGGATGTCCTTCGCGCTGGCCTGGATCCCCGAGTCGACCCTGGCGGTCGCGCTCGGCCTCGGCGTGTGGCTCGCCGCGACGGACCGCGTGAGCGTGGGAGCGCTCGTCGCGTTCTTCGCGACCGCCGCCGTGATGACCCGGCCCGTGGAGAGTCTCGGACAGCTGCTGGGGATGACGCTCGACGCGCGCGCCGGGACGGACCGCTTCCTCGAGGTCATGGACACCGCACCCTCGCTGACCGACCCCGCCCGGCCGCTGCCGCTGCCGCCGACGCCGGCGGGCGGCACGCGCGTCGAGCTGCGCGACGTGCGGTTCGCGCACGGTGCGGGCACCCGCGAGGTGCTGCGCGGCGTCGACCTGGTCCTCGAGCCGGGCCGGACGACCGCGCTGGTCGGCCTGACCGGCAGCGGCAAGACGACCCTCCTGCAGCTCGTGCCCCGCCTGTACGACGTCACCGGCGGCGCCGTGCTCGTCGACGGGGTCGACGTGCGTGACCTGACCCGCCACGACCTGCGCGGTGCGGTCGCCGTGGCGTTCGAGGACCCGGTCCTGTTCTCCGCCTCGGTGCGGGACAACGTGCTCATGGGGGTGCCGGTCGAGCAGCTGGCGGCGATGAGCCCGCAGGAGGCGGACGAGGCGGTGCGGGTCGCCCTCGACGTGGCCCGCGCCGGGTTCGTGCACGACCTTCCCCAGGGGCTGGACACCGTGATCGGCGAGGAGGGCATGAGCCTGTCCGGCGGGCAGCGCCAGCGCGTCGCGCTGGCCCGGGCCATCGCCGGTCGACCCCGCGTCCTCGTGCTCGACGACCCCCTGTCCGCGCTGGACGTCGCCACCGAGGCCGAGGTCACCGCGGGCCTGCGCAGCGTGCTGGCCGGTACCACCACGCTGGTGGTGGCCCACCGCACGTCCACCGTGGCACTGGCCGACCGGGTCGCGGTGCTCGAGGACGGGCGGGTCACCGGCGTGGGACGGCACGTCGACCTGCTGGCGACCCACCCGCACTACCGCTACGTCCTGACGGCCGAGACCGGCGACGGTCCCGGTCCTCTCGACGGTCCCGACCCCGCGGACGGTCCCGGCGCCCGGTCCGCCGACGGCGGCGCGCCGGCCGCGCGTGGTCCCCGCCCGCCCGGCCCGCGCGGCCTCGCCGAGGA
>JAEWEJ010000215.1 GCA_023389455.1 Actinomycetes bacterium
CATCGCGACTACCGGCCCGGACCCGTCCGGCACGCTCAGCGTCTCGTCCACCCGGAGCTGGGAGATCACACCGGGCTCTCTGTACGGCACCGAGCTGACGGTCGAGCAGGCGCCCGACGATGACGCCAGCAGCGGATCCTTCGTCTTCTCGATGGCTCTCGGCCACGACGGCGACTGGAGCGTCGAAGCCATCGACACGAGCGAGCGATGACTCGGTTCGTCCGCCGCAGCGTTCTTGCCTCCGCTGCCGTCACGCTAGTTGTCGTCGCCTTCCTGTGCTCCCCAGCAGCGGCGCTCGACATCCGCGGGAACTTCAGCGAGAACGGGCAGTTCGCCGAGCTGACGCTTCCCGCGACGGAGAGCGCGGCGACAGCGAACCAAGCGGTCCCCCTCGAGGAACGGCTCGTGGACTACGAGCGCGCCCCGAACTGTCAGAACCCTGACGGCACGTGGATCCGCGGCTCCGCCGACGGCACCTGCCCCCAGGGCGAGGGCACCCCCAACGCACCCGTCCTGTGCGCCGGCCCCGGCCAGAGCGTCGTGTGGCCCATGTGGCGCCGCGATCGCACCACACCCACCTCCCCGTGGGGCGGGTGGACCCGTCTGGACCCGGGCGGCTGCAGCACCGACCTGCTGCCCACCCTGACCGAGGCCGACTTCCGTCTCCTACCCATCCCCGCCCCCGCACTCACCCTGCAACCCGACCGCGGCTGGGTCCTGGTCAACATCGAGACCATTGTCACCACCAACCCCGACCCCATCACCCTGCGCACCGACCTACTCGGCCACGCCATCACCGTCCAAGCCACCCCCACCACCTGGACCTACGACTTCGGCGACAACACCACTCCCCTGACGACGACAGACCCGGGTCGACCCCACCCCGCGTTCGACCTCACCCACACCTACCGCACCCCCGGCACCGCCCAGATCACCCTGGCCACCACCTGGACCGGCCGCTACCAGATCGACGGCACCACCCTCTGGCGCGACATCGACGGCACCGCCACCACAACCACCACCAGCGACCCCATCACCATCGAAGAACGCACCAGCCGACTCGTCGCCGAGCTCTGCACCGCCACCCCCACACCACCCGACTGCTGACCGGCACGACTACCGCCTGCCGACACGCATCGACCGGGGCACCCTCTCGCGCGGCACCGCTGACGACCACCTCCCCACCGACCAGGACGCGCTCGCACGCCGCCCGGCTCGGCCGGTTTCGCCCGGGTGAGATGCAGGAACGGGTGACGACCGACTCCACAACGCGCCGCTAATGTCCGGAACGCGCCATCGCGGCGTTCGGGATGAGGCAAGGGGGCCACATGTCGGCACAGCGGTTCGACACATCATCGGGGCTTCCCGCATCCGCACCGCGAGGCGACCGCGAGCGCGGCAGGCCGGCACCACCGCCTCGACGCCTCATCGCATCCGTCGTGCAGGACAGGCGCTGGCTCGCAGGCGCCACGGCCGCCGCCGGGCTGCTCGTCGGCCTCGTGATGGGGTCGACCTCGATGGCAGCCGCAGGCTCCGAGAGGGCCACGACGGACCGCACGACCATCGACCAGCTCACCTCGCAGGTCGCCGACCTCGACAGCGAGCTCGTCACCGTCCGCGACGACCTCGACACGACCGAACAGGAGCTGGAGAAGGCGACGGCACAGGTCGCCGAGATCGACCGCCGCGCCGCGGACCTCGCTGCTCTCGAGGCGACGCTCACCACCCGCCAGCAGGAGCTCGACGCCCGGCAGGCAGATCTCGACACCCGCCACGCCCAGCTCGACGCCCGCGCCGCGGACCTCGACGCACGCGAGGCATCCGTGGCCGCCGCTCAGGCACGGACGAAGGCGACGGGATCGACCTCGTCGACGACAGGCTCAGCCCCGGCCGGCAGCACGGGCTCCACGTCCTTCAAGAACTGCGACGCCGCACGCGCCGCAGGTGCTGCTCCCGTCCGCCGCGGCGACCCCGGCTACGGCCCGCACCTCGACCGCGACGACGACGGCATCGGCTGCGAGTAGGGGACGGGCGCCGGCCGGACCGCTTCCGCGGTGATAGCAGGAAAGCTATCGTCGCTCGATGACCGACCCCTCCGGCGCCGACCTGCGGTCTCGCCGCACACGCCCTGAGCTCAGGCAGCGTGAGGTCGCGGCCCGGCCCGGCGTCGCCCAGCCACTCATCCCCGCCGCGGAGACCGCGCGCCGCGGGATCGGACCGGACGGGCGGGCGGAGCTCGACGCAGCACTCCAGGCCCGGCCGTCCACCGTGCTCGAGCGTCACCGGTCAGCGGTGCGCGAGGTCGTCGCACGCCACCACGGTCGTGACGCGTTCGTCATCGGCTCGGTCGCCCGCGGCGACGACACCCCCGGTTCGGACCTCGACCTCATGGTCACGTTCGACGACGGCACGGACCTGGTCGACGTCCTCGACCTCACCGACGAGCTCGAGGAGCTCCTGGGGACGAAGGTCGACGTCATCTCCGGCCGCGTCGCCGGGGCAGTGGGCGAGCACGCTCGGCGGGACGCGGCGCCTCTGTGAGCACGCCCGCCAAGGTCCTCCCGCACTGCGCGTCGACCGTCGTGCGCCGTCAGGCCGCGGACGAGGGCATGACGACGGGCACCCCGTAGGCGACCGCCGCCTCGGCGAGCCGGTCGTCGTACGTCACCACACCCTCGAGCTCGTCGCCGAGCTCGAGGGCGGTCGCCAGGTGGATCGCGTCGAGAGACCGCAAAGTGGCGGGTTCGAGTCGGCCGGCGACGTCGAGCACCCGTGACGAAACCTGCAGCAGGACCAGTGCGTCGAGAACCGCGTGCGCCTGTAAGGCCGCCTCGGGCACGGCGCGCCGGACCGCTCGCATGAGCTCGGTGCGCACGAAGTCGCTGGACACCGGCGTTCCACCCTGCTCCCGCCACCAGGCGCGCAGCATGGGCGTCTCCGGCTCGACCACGACGAGCTTCACGAGCGCCGATGTGTCGAGGTAGTACGCCACGTCAGCGCTCGTCGCGGAGCTCGGCGAGCGCGTCGGACAGCGTCTGCGCACCCGACGGCGCCGGCAGCGGCTCCGGGAGGTCGTCGAGGCGCGTGCGCGCCGCGCGGGCGGCACCGGCGGCGAGCAACCGGCTGAGAGGTGACGACGGAAGGGGTGTGAGCTGCGCGGCGGGCCGCCCCCGGTCGGTCACCGTCACGGTCTCCCCTGCCTCCACCCGCGCAACGACGGCTGACGCGTTCTGCTTGAGCTCGCGGATCCCCACCGTCGCCATGTGCTACATGGTAGCCCTTGGGCCGTCGGGACGATCGGGAGCGAGCACCACGTGCCCCGCGAGCGGAGCGGACACAACCGAGCGCGGCTCACCCCGCGCGGCGTCAGTGGACGCCGCAGGCAGCGGCCGGCACGTCAGTAACCCGGCGCCTGCGCGCCTCCGTCGAACCGTGCACCCGCGTCGAACCGTGCAGCAGCGTCGAACCGTGCACCGGCCGGCGAGCTCGGGAGCGCCGCGAACACCATCATGATGATCCCGCCGATCGACGGGACGAGGGACACGAGCTGCACCCACCCCGAGAAGTTGGCGTCGTGGAGCCGGCGCGCGTTGAGCGCGATGCTCGGCACGAAGCTCCCGAAGAGGAAGACCGCGAACAGCAGGGCCACGACGATGGCCGCCGGGTTGGGCTCGCTCGCCCGGCCGCTGCTGTCCGCCGTCGCGGCGCTCGCGACCCCGGTGACGATGGCGAAGGCGATGAAGACGAGCGCCATGAACAGCGCCACCCACCAGTACTCGCTGCGGCTGGCACGACCGCTGAACGTCGCGTAGCGGCCGTAGAAGCGGGACACGGCCTGACCGAACGTCGCGCCGGGCAGCGGCGCGTCGTGGCCCTCGGTGGGCGCGGTCGTCGAGAAGGGCGGCGGAGGTGCGTAGGTCATACCGCGGAGACTAGGGACGTCTGGGGGGTTTCGTGCGGTCCGTCCACAGCAACCCGACCTAGAGGGTGACGAGGTACCCCAGACGGCGCAGCGCCTCGACGTGGTCGACGGCCCCCTGGAACGACCCGGGCATCTCGCACGTGAGCGCCATGCGCCCGTCCTCCGTCGCCATGTGGATGGTGGTCGACAGTCCCGTCGACGCCCACGTCCCCACGACGAGGACGTGCGTGACGTGCTGCGCCCACACCCACGTCGGGGGCTCCAGCCGGTACAGCGTGACGGCGTAGCCGCCGCGCTCGTCCGCCTGCCGGTCGACCGTGCGGACGATGTGGGCCTTGCCCAACGGGCGCCGCAGCTCGGCGGTGAAGGCCTCCAGCTCCATCGCCATCACGGCGTCGGCACTGACCGCCTCCGGCGCGTACGCGGGCACGGTCGTCCCGGCAGGCTCCCGGGTCTCGGCCGGCCCGGACGCCTCGACGGGCGCACCCGTGGCGTCGCCGCCCGGCGGGACGGACTCGGGCGCGTGCTGCGGCTGGGGCGCGGCGCCACGTCGCCGTCGCCACGGGAAGCGGCGTCGACGGTCGGGGGCAGGGGTGGGCTCCTCGGGGGACACGGGCACGGTCACGGCTCCGTCGGGTCGGGCACCTCGCACCGGTCGGTGCGAGCAGATCACCACCTCCGGGGGCACCGTGTGGGGGCACGGCGCCGGCCGGCCAACCGGAGGGATCGCGGCCGGACCTCGGGATCGCCGGCACCTTAGTCAGGGCGACTGTGGTGACGGCGGGTGTGCGCTGTGCGGTGCGACACACTCCGCGACATGCACGTCGAGCACTGCCGGTCACCACCTGTGGATGACGCGCACGGGCACCCGAATTGCGCAGATACGTTCCCCGCCGTGACGCACCTGAGGCTCAGCACCGACGACCTGCTCGAGGTCGGGCACGACCTGCGCGCCGTCGCGCGGGAGCTCGAGGGCGCCTCCGTACGGAGCGACGTCATCGCCGACGCCGTCGGGCACCCGGCGCTGGCCGCGCGCGTCCGGGACTTCGCCCACGGGTGGGACGGCCACCGCGCCGAGATGCTCGAGGAGGTCGCCCGGCTCGCCGAGGCGTGCACCGGCATCGGCGACACCTTCGAGCGCCTCGACACCGAGTTCGCCGCCGCGCTGCGGGGTGACGCGTGAACCGCCCGTACTCCTGGTACCCGCTGGCGTCGTCGGACCCCGTCCCCGGCGACCCGGGTGTCGTGCGCGCCGGCGGCGACCACTACCGCGAGATCGCCGCGGCGATCGGTGACGCCGAACGCGTCCTACGAGCCCTCGTCGACGCCCAGGAGGCCGTCTCCGACGCGGTCGACGCGATCCGCGACCGCACCCACGCGGTCGCCGACAGCATCCGGAAGGCCTACGACCGCTACCACGCCGCCGGCGACGCCCTCGTCGTCTACTCGTTGCAGCTGGACCGCGCGCAGACGCAGTCCCTCGACGCGCTGCACCTGGCCCGGTCCGCCCAGCACGACCTCGACGCGGCGGAGACCGCGGTCCGCCGCTCCCGCCTGCTCCTCGACGACGCGACCGACCTCGGCGAGGACGTCATCACCCACGAGCGCGCGCTCACCACCGCCCGCGCCGAGCGTGCGGACGCCGAGACGGACCTCGCCCGCGCACGCACGGTCCTCGAGGAGGCCGTCGGGTTGCGCGACGCGGCTGCGAGTCAGGCCCTCGAGACGCTCGACGCCGGCATGCACGGGGACGAGCTGGACGACGGGTGGTGGGAGGACTGGGGTGCCGACGTCGCACAGGTCGTCTCGACGTGTGCCGGCCGGATCGCGACGGGCGCCGGGCTGCTCACGCTCGTCCTCGGGTGGGTGCCCGTGCTCGGGCAGATCCTCGCGGTCGTGTCGCTCGCGGCCGGCGCGGCCGCTCTGGTCGCAGACCTCGCGCTCGCCCTCAAGCGTGGTGACGGGGAGGACTGGGCGAACGTCGTCACGGGCGTCGTCGGGATCGTGACGTTCGGTGCCGGGAAGGCGCTGGCGAAGTCGGCGCAGGCGTTCGTGGTCTCGTCGAGAACAACAGCGGCGACGGCGGCTGCCCGAGCCGACCGGTCGCTCCTGAGTCGGGTGCTCCGGGTGCTCGCGCGCGCATCCGGGGGGCGACAGGTGTCGAGCGCCTCGGCGACCTCGCTCAAGAGCGAGGTCGTCACCGGTCGCCCGTTGTCCTATCGAGACGCCTGGGCGCAGGTGCGGAACGCTCGTGGGTGGGATCGCGCTCTCACCCTTGCAGGCCACGGCGACCTCGTCGCCCAGAACAACGCCCTGCGCTCACAGCTCTGGGAGATCTCGCTCCTGCGGCCGAAGGCGTTCATCACCCTTGCAGGGCCGACCGCGAAGGGCACGGCCCTCGAAGCAGGGGCCTCCGTCCTCTACGTCACGGACGGCTCTCTCAACCTGGTGGCAGCCGGAACCGACGCGGTCGACGCCACCAACGGGCCCGACCCCACCCCTGCCGACCGGGTCCGCCTGTGACGGCTCACACCGAGAGGCCCCCTGCGATGAACGGACCGTCGATCAACGGGATCTCGTGGGCTCTCCCCGACGACTGGGTGGGGTGGGAGGTGGGAGACATCCCGCAGGCGACCGCGCACGCCGCTGCGCTGGGCGACGACCAGCTCACCACCGAGGCAGTCGTGGCGGCGGCCTGCGCGCTCGACGCCGACGTCGATGAGCGCCTCCCTGGCACCAACCTCCTGGCGCTCTGGACGCCCGTCCCCGGCCATCGTGAGCCGCTTGCCACGGCCACGCTCCGCGTCGGCAGAGCCGAGAAGCCGGAGCGGATGACCATGGACGAGCTGCTGGAGTTCGCGCGCGACCCCTTCTACGCGCGAGGCACCCGCGTCGTCGACCTCGCGGCCGTGCCGTCCAGCGTGACGGCTGGGGAGGCCGTGCTGCGGGTCGTCGACAAGCTCCAGCGGTTCCGTCGGACGGTCGTCCGGGAGTGGACCTGGTTCATCCTCCCGACCGGCACGACGGACATCGTGGCGTTGCAGCTCGAGTCGTGCTGGCACTTCGACGAGCTCACCGACGTCTCCACCGCCATCGCCGACGCCGTCGAGGTCACGGTGGGCACCACATGAGCCCGGACGAGCACCACGGCACCGTCGCCGTCCTGCTGCCGGACGACTGGACGCCCATCCCTCTGGAGGACAACGTCGAACGCACTGCCGCCGTCGAGGACGTCATCGAACGGCAGCTCGGGCACTCCCGCGATCTGGCCGGCCTCCGGCAGACGATGCGCCAGGAGCTGCTGCGCGCGACAGAGCTCTCCGCGCTCGGCGGTGGTGTCCTCATGGCGCTGGCGGCCGGAAGCGGCGGCACCGCCGCCGTGCCTGCGTCGCTCACCGTGTACCGCGTCCCGGGAAGCCTGCACGGCCGCGGGCGCGAGGCGATGACGTCGGTGCTCGCCGGCGACGAACCCGGCCACTGCCTCGATGTGGGCGACGGCCCCGCCGGCACGGTCCTGCGACGCGTCCGCCCGTCCGCAGGACGCACCGGTCTGACCGGTGACCGCGACCTGCCGGCACTCCTCGTCGACTACTGGGTCGAGCCGACACCCGGCGCCCGGCTCGTCTACCTCGTCTTCTCCAGCCCGCTCGTCGACCTGCGCGACGAGCTCCTCGGACTCTTCGACGCCGTCGTGTCGTCGGTCCGCGTACTCACCCCCGCCGACCACGAGACGCGTGCCGGCACGACCCAGGAGGACACATGAGCAACAGGACCGGACCGCGCGCACTGCAGATCGTCGGCCTGCTCACGCTCATCACGCTCGGGGTGCGCAAGGCTGCGACCTCCGACGAGCCGTGGCTGCCACCCACCCTCGGCGCCGTCGCCGTCATCGGCCTGACCGTCCTCGGGTTCTGGCTGTGGACACGTCGAGCGGACAGGATCGACCGCGAGACCCACGCCGCCCGACCCGGGTGGCACACCCGGACGGTGTGGGCCGACGAGTCCCTGGGCGCCACCCTCACCGGGCTCGGCGCGTCGGTCGGCAAGGTGCGCGGCGGCACCCGCCTGACGCTCGCCTGGACGGCCACCACGCTCGAGATCCGACGCGGCGCCAACGTCGCCGCTACGGTCCCGTGGTCGCGGGTCTGGACGATCACCCGCACGACAGGCCGCGCACGGTCGTCCGGCAACCCCGCAGTCGAGCTCATCACGCGGGAGCACGCCCGGTTCGTCCTCGTCCCCGCACGCCGCCCCGACGGCGGGATGCTGCCGGCGTCCGCGACCCAGGTCGACGCGCTGGTCGCCGAGCTGCGCGCGGTCAGGGAGGCGGCGTCAGTGCAGTCGACCCCGCCGGCGCTCCCGTGAGCCGTGAAGGTCGTGCCTCCGACCGCCGCTCCCCGACCCGGATCGACGCTGCCCCCGCCCATCGTCGCCATCCACAGGATGGCCGATCCAGCCCTGCAGGATGGGGCGAACCGGTACCTTCCCGGCATGGCACGTGGACGAGTCGTCATCGGGGCTGCGGTGGTCGCCGTGCTCATCGCCGGGTGCATGAGTGAAGCGGCGCCGGCGCCGTCCGACTCACCCAGCGTCATGGCGACCCCCACACCAAGCCCCACTCCGTCGGACTCGGCGGCCGCCACCGCACCTCAGCGACCGGAAGCGATGGCGACGCCGAGCGCCGACGGCGCTGCGGCTGCGGCGACGTACTTCCTGCAGCTGTATCCCTATGCGCGCGCGACAGGCGACCTGGCCGAATGGCAGGCACTCGCCGCTGATGAATGCACCTTCTGCACCTCGGTGGAAGCAGAGGTCACGAGTTTGATCGAGCAAGGCCAGACGGTGTCTGGCGGGGCCATCACAGTCTCCTCTGCGGACGGCACCGAGGTCATTGCCAACGAGTCGTACTCGGCACAACTTCTGTTCATGGAGGCACCGACGGAGACGTGGAGTGGTACGACTCTCGTCTCGACAGGAGATGGCGGTCGCTACGAGGCTCTCGCCGTCCTCCGTTGGAATGGGCAGGCGTGGGAGGTCCGTGCCGTCGATCTCAGCCAGCCGTCGTGAACGCCGCGGGACACATAGCGTCAGTGCTGACAGCGCTGATGACCTGGCTGCCAGCAGCGCCGCCCACGCATGACGATGGCATCTTCGGCAACGCGAGCGACGATCGGTCCGCATTCGAGATGCTGATCAGGGACTCCGAGCGGGCTGCGTCCCAGAACCGCGCGGTGGCGTCAGGGGTTCGCCTGGCCGAGTATCAGCGTGCTCCGTTCTGCCGTGAGGCCGCCGGGACATGGGTGATGGGCCTGGCCGACGGCACCTGCGCCCCCGGTGCCGACCTGGCCCGCACCTCGGTGCAGTGCGAGGACGGCGACACCCTCGTCATGCCGATGTGGCGACGCGAACGCACCACCCCAGCGGCCGCCTGGGGGCCGTGGACCCAGATCGACCCCGGCGGGTGCGGCGTCGACCTGCTGCCCGTCCTCACCGAAGCCGACTTCCGCCGCCTGCCCCTGCCGGCGCCGACCCTCAACATCCAACCCGCAGGCGGATGGGTCCTGGTCAACATCGCCACCATCGTCTACACCGACCCCACCCCCGTGACCCTGCGCACCGACCTGCTCGGCTACGGCGTCACCGTCGAAGCCACCCCCACCAGCTGGACCTACGACTTCGGCGACAACACCACGCCCCTGACCACGACAGACCCGGGTCGACCCCACCCGGCGTTCGACGTCACGCACACCTACCGCACCCCCGGCACCGCCCAGATCACCCTGGCCACCACCTGGACCGGCCGCTACCAGATCGACGGCACCACCCTCTGGCGCGACATCAACGGCACCGCCACCACAACCACCACCAGCGACCCCATCAGCATCGAAGAACGCACCAGCCGACTCGTCGCCGAGCTCTGCACCGCCACCCCGACGCCACCCGACTGCTGACCCGATACGACCAGCACCCGCCCTCGATGCGAACGCTGTCGAGGACGGGTGGTGAACGGTCAGCCGTACGCCCCCCAGGCGCCACGCCCGGCCGGCCGCAGCTCTGTCGCGAGCCCCGGAGCGGGCTCACCGCCTCCCCGCAGGGCCGCGGGTTTCCGTAACCATGCAGCGCCGCGCCCTCGGCATCACCTCCGCGGCGGAAGCGCCACCTCGTATCCGACGTACCCCAGCGCCCTGACGTGATCGGTGCCGTCCGTGTGGCTGCCCGGCAGCGGGACGTTCGAAAGAATCCGACCTGTCGCGTCGGCCTCGTACACCGCCGTCACGCCGCGCCCGCGGTGGTGGTAGGCCAGCACGAGCACCCAGTCGATCGGCCCGGCATGGCCGTCCCGTCCCGGTACCTCCAGGGGCGGCTCGAGGTGGTACAGCGTGGCCGTGTGCGGGGGCACGAGCGCGGCGACGTCAGCGGGCACGTCAGGCCCTCCGGTGCCGACGAGCCACGCAACCTTCCGTTCCGGGTGCCGCACGACCACGTCCTCGCACGGAAGCCACCTGTCCCGGGTCGTGACCGAGACGTAGAGACCCCCGACCCGGACTACACCGTCGTCGTGGACCCAGACCGTCGGGTCGCTGGTGAGGCGGTGGCGCGCGAACGGCCGGGTGTCATGCAGCCACCAGCTCACCGACGTCCCGGATGGGTCGACGAGGCCGATGCGGTGCGGCCCGACGCGGGTCAGCCGCCACGGGGTGCCGTCAGAAGCGGCAGCCTTCGCGACGACGTCGGGGCGCAGGACATGACCCGGGACGTCGGACTCGCAGTCGAGGTGGGAAAGGGCGTCACGGTCGGGGAAGGACACGGGTGTGCTCCGTCAGGTCGAGCGTCTTCCCGTGCCGGCGGCACGGGCGGATCTTCCTCCGGGGGCACCGTGCGCTCCGCGCGGTTGCCAGTCGGCCAGCCGGAGGGCTTGCGGCCGAGCTTCGTGATCGGGAGGGACTCTAGGACACCGGTCCGACAGCAGGCGGACGCCGCCGAGCCGAGGGGGGTGAACAGCGCGCCGCGGCTTGCTCGGACCAGGCGCTCGCTGGAGTCCACGTCGTGGTGGCGTGGGGCACGGCCCAGTTGTGTTGACCCGGAGCGTTGCTGACGTGGTCGATGGGTCATAGGCCGCCGATCCCGAGGTGGGATCGGTCCACGTTGGTGTTCGGTGCGCATCGCTCTGCGCGTCCCGGATCCTCGCCGGCGTCGCACTCGCCTCGGCGACGTGGTACCGAGCGCCCGGAGGGGTTCTCGGTTGCTCGGCCCGGCCACCACCTGAGCCAACGCAGCCATGCGGCAGGGCTGGATCGCGCCGAACGGGTCGGCTGCCAACCGAACCGAGCGCTCCCGGACCTTGCCGCGATACTTGCTTCTCTCGAAGCCTCCGCTACATCGAGCGCCAGACGAGGCACCGGCGGCCGGTTCCTGCCCCTCGGCTCGCGCTGGCGAGAGCAACTACTCGCAGGTCTGGATGTGGCGCGGCAACGTCCACAGTGCGACTGCGCATCACCGGTCGCCTTGAGCTGCCCGCCGCTCCTGCAAGAGGTTCGCGACAGCCGGGAACGTCCGCGCCAGGGCGTCCACGACTTCCAGAGCCATCGCCTCGTCTAGCTGGAGCGACTGGCTTATCGTCCCCACATCCTGCCGCGTAGGTGAGCCGTACGTATCGAGCTGAAAGACGACCTCGCCACTTCGATACGCGATACGCCAGCCGCACTCCGACTCCGAGTGCAGGCGCTTCTTCTCGGACGGCTCGAGTTCGAACATCCTGGTGATGAACGCCACCATTCCCCCATCTCACGCAAGCAAAGAGAAGACCTGATCAGGTCGGTTCCTGAGCGTACGGACATCCGACCAGCGCACCGTGCACTCCTCCGAAGTCAGTTGATCATCCACTTCGGCCTGCAAGATGGTGAATGCCCCCGGTTCCCGAGACCACAACGGGTGCCCAATAGCCACGGCCCTCGATCCAGCTCTCAAGACCTGGACCCCTTCGACCTCGGAAGTGGCAAGGTCGTCGAACGCGGCGCCGAAGCCTGCGACGAACTGCCTCACGGCTCCGCCCCCAAGTGAGAGCCAGCGATGCAGTTTCAGTTCATGGCCAAGCGCAAGCTCAGCGACATCGAGTGCGAGCCGCCAGTCAAGAGCAGCATGCAGGTGCCGGTTGTCCCATGACCGCAGGCAGTCCGGACAGGACGTGTCGCAGACGTCATGCGGCCGGCGCCCCCAGCGTTCACCCACCTCACCCATGATCCGGTGGAGCACGGCGTCAAGTCGGCCGTTCGCCAGCTCGAGCGCATAACCAGCGCCGTTTTCGAGCATGTCGGCCGCGTAGATCGCGGCCGTCCGGTGGCCGTCGACCGCACGCGGCTGGAGCCCGACGACAAGTTCGCTCGGATCGATGTCGAGCTCGGCTTGGCACCCGCGACGGAGCGCTTCCGCAAACGACGTCAGAGCGGCGTGGCCGGACGGGCAGCTCTCACGACCTGTCGCCACGACGCCGCCAGGCAGCACGACCCCGCGTCCGAGGAGGAGCACCGCGTCAGTGACTCGGATCTCGCCGATGGCGGCGTCCGGCAGCTTCTGCATCGTGTTCGCGTCGGTCTCTACCGTGGGGACGATCACAGACCGGTCCGAGTGCTGGTACATGGCGAACAACGCGCCGTTGTTGTCGTTGATGGTGAGCAGGCGCGCCTGCTCGAGTTCCCACACGTCGAGGGCACCAACGCGCTGCTGCGCCTCCCCGGGATTCAGCCACCCCAGGACGGGGCGGGACGCACCCACTCCCCCCCTGTCGTCAATGCCCTTGTCGGTCCGGTCACGGTGCGTCCTGAAACCCTCGGGCTGGAACACGGTCATCTGCCTGACCTCGCCAGCACACACCGGGCACGCCCCCCAGCCCGCCCCGTCGTCCTCGTTGATCGTCGACGCCCCGCAGTCGCGGCATCGAGCGAGACGGACTGAAGATCTCAGCGGGTTGACCGCCTGGAACTTCCCGCCGCCCGTCCTGCGCACGGATGCGAACCCGTTCGCCGTGTAGACCCAGCCGTCCTTGACGATCTGTGCACCGGGCGCGAAGAGCGACACGGCCTGGCCGAGCGGGCGGTCGGACACCGCCTCAGCCGTGAGGTGCCCGTCGGCCCCCACCTTGAACAACTCACGAACGCGCGTCGGGAAGCCAAACATCGGCAGCACTCCGGCGTTCGCCAGCCGCTCGCTCAGTGCTCGCTGCGTGTGGACATCAGACGAAGCGACGTCATCGACGTCCAGCACGAGAGAGTCTCGAGCCCACTGCACGACCTCCTCGACATCGGCGACACCCGTGAGCTCGGCCAGCCGGCGGACGACAGTTGGGACGTCTGGCGACGTCATCAACCACGCCTCGACCCCCGCGCGGAGCTGGGGCCAGTCTGCGGCGTCACCGAAGGAGCCATGGACGTGGTCACCGCGCTCCGGCGGCGCGTCAGGCAGCGAGAGCAGCGCTCGCCTCAGCAGCTCAGCGGCGACGACACGCTTGAGGATCGTGGTGCGTGACGTGTCGAGGAAGGGCTGCGGCGGCGGGTCACCGGTGATCCGGCCCGGGTTGGCGAAGTAGTAGTCGTCATGAGAGCGATCGCGGCACATCGTGGCAGCGAACGAGAACGCCTGCCCCTTGCGCCCCGCCCGACCGACACGTTGCTGGTAGTTGAACCGCTGCGGAGGCATGTTCCCCATGACGGTCGAGCGCAGCGAGCCGATGTCGACGCCGACCTCCATCGTCGTCGTGACGGAGAGCACGTCCAGCGGGCTGGTGCGTGCGTTCTCCTGTGGCTGCGGGAGCAGGGCACCACGGAAGAGTCGCTGCCGCCGTCGTTGCTCTTCGGGAGGGCTCGTCTGACCGGTGAGCTCGGAGACCGCGAGGCGCTGTGGCGGTTGCGCGGCGAGCCACGCGTAGTAGTCGTCGCCGACCAGCGCGGCGGTCGACGTCTCCTGGAGGGCGCCGGGGCACTCGGCTCGGACGCACACCCCAGCCGACGCGTGGAGGTGGCGCTGGCCGCACAGCTGGCACACGTGCACTCGGCCGCTCGCGGGGACGACGTCGAGCGCGACGTCCAGCATCTCGAGACGGATGAGGGCATCGACGAGCAGCCCGTCGAGCCGCTCCGAGATCTCCTTCATCACCAGCTTGGCGTCGCGACCGAGCTGCTGCGCCACCCGGGCCACGTAGTCGACGGCCGCCTTCGGTGTCGCCTGGCTCGGCTCGTCGAGCCCCTGCGGCGTCCACCTCTCCGAGGACAGCAGGATCCGGACGAACGATGTCGCGGCCTGGTCCAGCTCGTCAGAGAGGCTCTGGTCGCACAGCCGTGGGACTAGCACCGCCACCAGCGTCGACTCGATGTCTCGCCCTTCGCGGCCGGTCAGCGACGCGCCGAGCGACTCGACCAGGCGCAGGCGATACATCTTCCTGCGCTGCTCTCGGACATCCAGGTCCGCGATGGGCTTCCACTCGCCCGGTGTCGGCGGTTCGAACGCCCTGTTCCAGGGTGTCCCGTCCTCGAGCTTGAGCAGCGACGCCCTGGGCCCGCCCGGTGGCACGCCGAGCTCGACCAGGCGCTCCAGGACGCTGTCCACGAGCCCGACCCACGACTTCACCTGGGTCGCCGACTGCGTCGTTTCGAACGACGCGATGAGCCGCCTGTCGGCGTCGTCGCCGAAGCCGAGATGCTCCTTCATGTACGCCTTGTGCTCGGTCGGGTACTTCGCGGCCAGCTCGGCGTACCTGCCCAGGGACGCCCCCGAGAGCGCGCCCGCGAGGCCCGCGCGGATGATCTCGCCGACGTCCTCGCCGGGCGCCGCCAACTCACTCAGGACGAGTTGGCGGACGAGGTCGGAGTAGTGGTTGAGCGAGAGCCCGACGGCCATCCGTGCGGCGTCGTCGCGCGAGTCGCTGAACACGATGGTGCGGCTCGCGTCGGGGTCGTCGCCCAGCGCGCGAAACATCTCCGAGACCAGCAGCTGAGCACCGACGCTCGCGCCCTGGGTGTGCGCGCGGATAGGTGAACGCACACGCCCCTTGCTGAACTCCGTCTGCCGGTTGGAGTGCCCGCACCTGGGGCACCGTGTCGGCAGCGCGGGCGGCGTCCACTCCTTGTCAGGGCCGCTCCAGGTCATCACGGTGACCTGCGAGTCATCAGAGCCGACTCGCAGGTAGCCCGTCTGCGGGTCATAGCTCGCAGCCGCAAATGCCAGCGTCCACTGCTTGCCGAGCGGACCCGAGTGGTTCCACTTCTGCCCCACAGCCTCGCGTCGAGGCAGGAACCACCTGTACTCACCGGCGTTGCGCTCGAAGACGAGCCGATGCCGGTCCGACTCCGAGTCCGCCGCATCGACGCCGAGGAACACCCCCTCCCCGTCAGGCGACCCAAGGACGTGGCCACCGAGGCTGGCGTCACCGCAGCTGTTGCAGTAGAGCAGCTCGAGGACCCGGCCGCCGCACGCGCAGACGCGGGCGGGCACAGCGAACAGACGCCCGATCCCGTGAGGCCGTTCCTCGCCTCGGTCAGCGATCTCCGTGCAGTCGGGGTTGCTGCACGCCCACATCCCCCGCATCGTCCGCACGAAGTAGTGAGCACGGAACGGGATCTGGTCCACCCCGTCCCCACCAGCCAGCACGTCCAGCGCCTGTTCCAACGGTTCGAGCGCGTCAGATCCAAACGCACGGCGCGCCACCTCGGTGAGCGACGTCGCACGGATGGCGCCGTCTTCAGCGCGACATGCCTCGGTGAGCACGACGTCGAGCGCGGGACCAGCATCCGAGAGGGCCGCCTTCGCGTCGACGGGCAGCACGGTGCCCACGTCGCGCGGACGCCCGCTGATCTGGACGAACGAGCTCGCCGGCACCCCGAAGAACCGCTCGAGGTAGGCACCCGAGTCGCTGTCCAGCGAAGCGCTGGTGCCGATGACCCTGATCTGCGGCGACGTGGGTTCGAGGCCGAGCCGCAGCAGCAGGTTGCGGATGATCAAGGCCACCTCCGCACCCTGCGTGCCTCTGTACAGGTGCAGCTCGTCCACGACGAGGGTGAACACGTGCGCCGGATCCTCAGCCAACCACTGTCTCGTCAACTCGAAGATCGGTTGCTCGAGCTCGCGCATGAGCATGATGTTGAGCATCGAGTAGTTGGTCACCAGGACGTCGGGCGGCGTCGCGATCATGTCCCAGCGGGTAAGGAGCTCCGCACTGCGCGGGTCGCACAGATAGTCCGCGACGTCAGGGTTCGCCCGGGCGACGGAGTCATACTCCTGGACCATCGCTCGGAGGTCGTGAGAAGCCTCTGCCAAGTGTGGGTGAGTGCCCGTCGGGTTTGGCATACGCGTCCCACCGGGAGCCCCAGACGTGTACCGCCCGAACCACAGCTGCGGTCCGCCGGCGGGCAGGAGGCGCCGAACGGTCCGGCGCAACCGCGAGACCTGGTCTTCCACCAGTGCGTTCGTGGGATACAGCACGAGCGCCCGCACGGCAGCCGCCCGCTCTGTCCGTCGGACCGGCGACCAGCGGGGCGGGGCCGAGTCCCACCAGGGGTGGGTGCGATCGACCGCGCTCGGCCAGGATCGTGCCTCCACGAGCAGGCGCGCGAGGACTGGCAGCATGAACGCCTCAGTCTTGCCCGAGCCGGTGCCCGACGTCACGATCGGGTTCGTCCGGCTCCCGTCGCTCATCGCGACCTCGAGCGCCTGGGCCTGGTGTTCGCGAAGCAGCACTTCCTCGGAGGTCCCGAAGACTCCGGAGACCAGCGCTTCCGCCTCCGGCCTCGTCAGCCCAGCGGCCTGGCACGCCACGACCGCATCGACGACCCCGTCATACGGGAGCACAGGCTCGAGCAGCGGCGGCGGGACGAGTGGACGCTCGTCGGTGAGCAGGCGGCGGCGCTCTGCGCGGAGCGCCCCGTCACGCAGGTAGAACGCGGTGTCGATGTATCGCTGCACCGTGTCCTGGATGCCGGATCCCACGGAGATCGGAGTCGGGTTGGTCACCAGACGGCCTCAGTTCTCGAGAAGGTAGGCGACTCGGCCCGCGACGTAGGGCGACACGTCGCGGTAGACGGTGCGCCCACGGCGCTTGAGCGGGGCGACCCCCGACTCGAGGACAGCGGCGCGCTCGTACATGCCGGGGAGGTTGGCTCCGAGCGGCACGACCAGATCGCCGGCTCGCTCGTCGTAGGCCACCAGCGCCCGGGCGGCGAGGAGGGCAGACGCCGCGTGCTTCGCGACCGCTGCGTCGGCGACCGCCACCTGCCCGGTCGCCACGTCGCTCGCTGTGCGGACGTAGTACTTCGACCCGTACCTTCCGACGCGGTAGGCGCCAGGTGAGTCCAGGTCAGCCACTGCCCGCCACGCCGCCGACATCGGGTCGAACCACTGGGCGCCCAGGAGGGACGGAGCTGGCTTGCGCGGCAGCGCGTCGACCACGGCGGTCAAAGGCGGAAGGACTGACACCAGGTCACGTGCGGCGGACTCTGCCACAGGGATCTCGCCGGCCGCCGTCCATGCACGGACCTCGTCGGGCGCTGCCGTCGTCCAGACGCGCGACGGCGCGCTCGCCTGGGCGTCCCGTCCCGTCAGCCGACCGAGTCGATCGAAGTGCCCTTCCGCTGCCGACACCATGTCCGAGCTCCAGAACCCGGCGCAGAGCCGACGACCGCCGACGTCGACGACCGTGGTGGCGCAGACCTCCCAGCTCAGCAGCTCGAGCGTCGCGTCAGACCTCCGCACCTCGATGTGCCCGAGTGACTCCAACGTCCTCACGAACTGATGGAGGAAGAGGCGACTGGGGTCCAGCTGCCGCGCGACGCGCTCGAGCAGGCTGATCGGACCGCCACCGAGGTACCGGATCGCGTCGAGCGCGAGGTCCCAGTCCACGCCCCCGTCCTCCGTGGGTACGACGGGAACGCGCGACGTCCCGACAGATCGCGGCTGGCTCTCAGCCGCCTGCGCTCGCTCGTGCTTGCGCCTGTTCTTCCAGTAGCTGGAGGAGTACCGGCGCTGCAGCCCGCAGAACTTGCACGTCCCTGTCGTGAACTTGGTCAGCGGCCGCCCGCGACTGTCCGACATCGCAGTGTCGAGCACCTCGTGGTGGGCGCCGGTATAGAAGCAGGAACCGGGCTCCGGGCGGCTGAGTCGTACAGCACCGGACCGCGCTTCGTCTGCGCCCTGCTTCCACCATGGGTCCGACGAGACCGGGGCGACAGGCTCGACCGCCGGCACGTCCTCCAGGACGACGCCGTGGACACCGGGACCGACGAAGTGCGTGCCTGCCCCCGGGTCCGCACCGAGGACGGCGAGCGGGTGACCGGCGTCGTGGACGATGGGAACGACCGACTCCCACTGCCCCAGGTCGGGGTTGTCTGACGACCTGAGCAACAGCTCCTTGCGGGCGCGGGGGGCATTCCGGTCGCCGACGACCAGCTCGACGGCGTAGTCGCCCTCCGCGAGCTCAGCCTCTGCGAGGTCGACGACGATCGACCCCGTCCCCCCGTCGGACCAGGTGTCGACCAGGCTCTCTCTCGCGTCGGCCCCTGGCGCACCCAGATCGATCAGGCGGACCTCGATCGGCTCACCTGAGTCGTCGATGGCTTTGACCTCAGGCGGACGCCGGACGTGCCAGAGGTTCCGTGCCGCGCTCGGCAGCGAGAGCCCCGCGCCCAGCTTCAGCTGACTCGTGGTCAAGGGGACGAGCGCACTGAGCTCGCTGAGCGTGGGAACGGCCTGCAGCGGGCGAGCGAAGATCTCGACCCCCCGCACGAGGGTCCAGCCCTCCGGGAGCCCGGCCATCGAGTCGACGACCGTCCAGCCTGGCCTCGCGACCTCGGTCAAGATGCTGCGTGCCTGCGCGAGGACGGGCCCTGACACAAGGACCGCCACGTCGTCCCCCATGAGCACCTGACGTGCCTCGAGCCACCGCCCAGACAGCTCGTCCTTCCTGAACACGACGAGACGTCTCGGCTGGCGCACCATCTCACCAGCCAGCGGGTCGACCACTCGGAGCGTCCCCTCGAGAAGGTCGCTCGTGTCGACCAGCCCACGGTCGACGAGAGCGAGCGCTCCGTCCATCCCCGGTTCGAGCTCGGCCGGGACGACCCCGTCTGGCGTGGCGAGGTCCGCGGTTCGGGCGACCCCCGGCTGTGCCGCGAAGAAGAAAGGGCTGAGCCGGAGGCGACGGGAAGGGAATGACGTCAGCTCCAGCGAGAGGACCACACGGGAACGGGAGCTGTGCCCGTCGGTCGACGCCTCGTCCGCTCCGTCCCACTCGGCCAGCTCGGTCGCGGCCACCTCGGCGATGTGCGCTCTCAGCTGCGGCTTTCTCCAGAGGGTCACCAGGTGGTGGGTAGCCGGGCTCGGCTCCTGGCTGAACCATGCATCGAGCAGAGGCTCGAGCTCGACCGGGGGAACGGTCGAACGAGGGGCGAACTCGAAGTCGACGTAGAACCGCTCGAGCCGACGCCGATCCGCCTCTCGCACGAGTGCCTGCGAGACGGAGATCCCGACGAACCGCTGGCCGACGGAGTATGCGGTGGGGAGTCCCCGCGTCCCGCGCAGGCCGGAGAGCCACGAGTTGAGAGCCCCCCACAGCGGCTCCGCCACCGCCCGATAGCTGGAGCCCATGTGCTCGCTCTTCGCGTCGAGGATCTCCGCGAGACGCCCGTAGTAGTTCGCGGCGCTCATCCCCGACCCGGCGGCCATCCGTTCCGCCGCCAAACTGAACACACTGAGGAGAGGGAAGATCGGCGGGAGGCTCGCGCGCCCACCGTCGCGCCACCTGACGACGCGGTCGTGGTGGGCCCTGAACGCGTGGTTCGAGCCGAGGACAGAAGTTTGTGCCACTACCTCGCCCAGTGTGGCCACGACGTCGCTCTCCCGCAGACCAAGTTGAGACCCGATCTTTCCCAACGCCTCGTCCTCGAGATCGAGGTAGACCGGCACGGGCGTGACCAGCTCAGGAAAGAGCACCTCGGCGATGGCGTCGTTCCACCGGTCGTACTCGCGCCAGTCTCCGGCGATCACCATTGATCCTCCTTCAGCACTCCGTCTGGACGGCATCCTGCCCCCGGCGACTGACATCTCTGCGCGCCAGACGTCGTAGGGGGCGCGTCTCGTCCTCCACGGTCAGGCCTGCAGGATGACGCGCTGACGGACGTCGGCCGGCAAGTGAACGGCGAGGGCCGTCACCTCTCGCCGAGAAGGGCCGACGGCCGTGACCAGCCGGTGCACCTGGACCGTGATCGCGTCGGAGGAGCGGAACCTTCTGTCTCCGGGATACACCGACCCGTCGTCGGGGTCCGGCCCCTGCATGAGGTTCGCGATCTCCAGCGTCTCCGGGTCATCGACCATGTCGAGCCGGTAGCCCACCGCGGCGAGCGCGGCCTCCGAGTGGGGGTGGAGCCCACGTGTGCGAGGACGTCCACCGTTCATCTGCACCAGGTCGCACGGGATGGCCGTCGAGTCGTGCTCACGGAGGGCGAGGAGCAGCGCATAGACGCGGTCCTGCTCAGGCGCCGCCCCGCGCCAGTCGGCGAGGACCGGGACGAGCCGGTCCCAGGTGAGGCGCACGATCCTGTTCCGGATCGAGAGGTCGGACCGTTTGTCACGCTCGTCAGGCTCTGCCTCGTCCAAGAGGTCTTGCAGCGCGGCCTCGGCGACGGGGGTCGGCCCGACGGCGTCGCCGTAGACATGGGTCTGCGCGAGAACCCATCCCGGACGAAGGGCGTGGCTCTCGTTCTCGAGAGTGATCACCTGGCGTCGTGTGGGGTTGAGCGTCGGGTCCAGGAGGATCGAGCGACGCCACTCTCGCAGCGGCGTCCCGGAGACGTCGAGGTCGCCGAGGTCCCGGCGCATGGCGATCTCGTGGTCGACGTACGAGGTGTAGACGGCAAGTGTCTCGGGGTTGAGCCACGCACGGAGAAGATCCAGGTAGCGAGCCTTGTAGCCGAAGAAGCGGCCCCGCTGCTGCACGGTGTCGGCGTTCCGCATGCCGGGCCCCCGAGGCATGTAGGTGATCGCGAGGTTCTCTACGGTGAAACCGCGGTCCAGCTTGTTCCCGCCGATCACCACCCACCCCGGGTGTCGCCCCCACTCGCCGGGGCTGATCTCGTGCCCGTCCTCGCTGTTCACGACCCTGACCGCGATCTCCGGCAGGTACGCCTCGAGATCAGTGAGGAGGTCGTCCAGCTCGACGACGATGCCGTCGACGACGGTTCCTCCCGTCGAGCTGAGGTCGGCGTACGGCTCGACGAACATCTCGGTCCGCAGCTGGTGCCGCAGGACGGGATCGCCATCGAGCAGTGCGGTGTCGACCCGTGAGAGCAGCGCCCTGGTCCAGTGGGCGTAGGAGGTGTGGAGGTCCTTCCCCGACGAAGGGTGGATCAGCATGGACAGCGGTCGCGGCGCCCCACGCCGCTGGGCGACGAGCATCGCGAGGAGGAACGTCGCGAGCGCGCGCTCGAGGGACTCTGGCGGCCGGATGCCTTGCGCATCCAGTGCCCCGTCGTCGTCAATGAGCCTGACGAACTCGCGGCGCCGGTCTACGAACAGGTCTTCGCCCCCGACGTAGTCGACACCGGGACGCAGGACGGTCACGCTGCGTGGCGACAGTGCGTCCGTGAGCGAGATGAGCAGGGGTGCCTGCGGTGTCGCGGTGTACAGGACATACGTGTGGTTCGGTGCTGCCTCTCGCACGAGCCGGATCGCCCGGTACGTCGAGCTCTCGTCCCCTCGGCGCGCGGCGATGTTGAGGCCAGCCTGGTCGGCCTCGTCGTCGACGAAGAGCGTCGGAACCGCACCGGACTTGGCAGCGATCGCTGCGAGGAACTCCCGAGCACGTCGCAGGCTCGCGTGGTTCTTGAGCACGACGGCGACGGTGGTGACGACGTGCGCCGGGCGCGGTTCTCGCGCCCAGCGGTCGAGGCGCCGCGCCACCTCGTCGGCGTCCGACAGGTCGGGGCCGTTGATCGGTGACCACGCCGGCAGGCCACCGTCGCCCTGCATGCCGAGGTCGCGGAGCAACCTCTCGTACGTCTGGTCGCGCAGGTTCTTCTTGGTCCCGGCGAGCACGATCACCAGCGGGAACCCGTTGTCCCTCGCAGCTGCGATGAGCGCGGTGAACGACATCGTCTTGCCGCTCTGGACAGCGCCGACGACCAGCTCGGCCTCGGCGCGCCGGCTGTCCCACTCGGGCCGGCCGCACCGCCCGAGGACGCGGAGGGTCTCAGACCGGGTGACGGCGACGGCACCGTCGTCCAGCCCCGATCGCTGCAGCATCCCCTCGAGCGCCCGCCCCGACGTGGGTCTCCACTCCTGCGACGGGGCAAGACTCGCGGTCACGACTCGTTCCTCTCGGCAAGGGGACCGCCGAGGATCCTGTTCAGCTCCGCGACGAAGAACCGAGGCTCACGCGAACCGCTGCGCTCAGCCTTGATCTGGGAGAGCGAGATCGCGACCGCCAGCCGGAGGACGGGTTCGAGGTCCATGCCCGGCAGATAGGCGAACGACTGCGTGAACCGGTGCGCCCGGTTCACCGTGACCACCCAGTCACCGTCATCCTGCACGACCCGCAGCCAGTGCCGGAGGTCCGCGGGGTCGTCGATCACACTGATCCGCAGAGACTCCCCGAGCAGGCTCCACTCGGTGTCACCGAGCGGTACGACCTGCTCGACGGGTGGCGAGGGTGGCGCGGGGGCGGTATCGCCGTCAGGGACAGCAGGGGTCGTAGTCGGCCCGGCACTGGCGTCCCCCGCTTCCCGACCGGCCTCCTCGACGTCGTAACCGCTCTTGGCACTCATCTCGGTCGCGCGGGCGACCGAGTCGACGATGCCTCGGACGGTCGTCTGGACCATGCGACCACGTTCGGTCGTGCGGTAGTTGCGGGCCATCTTGAGGAGGGGGAGCGGTTCCTCGTCCAAGGCGCCCTCGAGCCGGTCGAGGAATGCGGCCTCGTCCTCGTCGTCCCAGACGAGCGAGTCCTTCGTGTGCGTGACGTCGACCTGGGACACGTCGAGCTCACCGACGAGGCGCTGGGACTGGAACGAGTTGCCAGAACCGAAGATCTGGTGCGGCTTGTAGCTGTCCGCTGAGTCCCGGGCCATGCCGCCCGCACCCTGAACGACCTTGCCCCGGTACAGCAGCGCGAACCCTGCTCCGGTGGTGTCACCTTTGGCGAAGAGGCCCGCCCAGCCGGTCACCCGGCGCCCTGAGGGCAGGTCGACAGCAACGTCCTTGCGCCACTCGACCACCTCGCCGTCGACGTCGTTCCATCGCGGCGCCTTCAAGAGCTCAGGCGCCGCATAGCGAAGGCGCACACCGCCGACGACCATCTCGATCCGATCATCAGCAAGGAAAACTCGGTAGATCGAGCTGAGGTAGTCGCGGATCTTGCCCAAGGTGCGTCCTGTGGGCGCCGGATGGTTGAGGTCGGTCAGCACCAACGTCGTGCCGTGCGCCTCACGTCGTTCCGGCGCGGTCTCCAGCGGGATCCTCTCGGTGCCGGTCTCAACGATGCGGGGGATGTCGAAGACAACACGCCGCTTGACGTCCTCGCCCAAGGCGGTTGTCGTCACGACGAAGTGTCGTGCGTACCAAGACGCTGCGCTCTTCATGCCGATGCCGAACTGCGACAGACCGGTGGCGTCGGCGGGCGGCGCCGCAGGCGTGAAGGCTCGCCCGATGTCCTGCGCAAAGATGCCCGCGGCGTTGTCCGTGACCGTGATGCGACCCGCCGCCCTGTCGATCTCGACCTCGATCCGCAGCCTCGCGACTCCGCCACCCACCCGTGCGAGGGCGACCTCATGGGTACGCCACGACTGGATGGCGTTGTCGACGAACTCGCCGATCGCGTACCACTGCTTGTAGTTCATCGACGGGAAGAGCGCGAGCATGCCGACGCCTGGTCGGACGGTGATGCTCTGGACGTCGTTCACGTGTCTTCTCCCCCTGTCACCGCGCATGGGCAGTCGTCAACGATCTATCGGTCGCGATCGGCGTCGACTCGAGCAACGACGCCCGACGTCGTCGACGCTGCCAGCGCCGCCCGGACACGAACGAGCGCGTCGTCCGGGGTCTCGTGCTCCCAGAACCTCAGGACGCGCCAGCCCATCTCGGTGAGCACCCTGTCGGTGTCTCGGTCCCGCGCGGTGTTCGCGGCGAGCTTCTCACGCCACCAGTCGGAGTTCGTTCTCGGTCGGACGCCGTGGTCAGGACAACCGTGCCAGAAGCAGCCGTCGACGAACACGGCCAGCCTCGCGCGAGTGAAGGCTATGTCGATCGTGCGGCGACGCTGGCCAGGAACCGGCCAGGCGACCCGGTACCGCAGCCCGGCGTGGTGGAGGACGGAGCGCAGAGCGATCTCTGGGGCCGTGTCACGTCGGCGCGCGTCGCTCATGCGCCTTGAGACCGCAGCCGAGCTCGAGCCTGGATGAGCAGGCACGGACACCGGGACGGGACCGGCGCCGGCCGTCTCAGGCGACCGAGACCCGCGCTGGCTCATCGATCGCCAGGGCCAGCTGCTCGGAAACAGGGGTCGCCACGCCGCGCAGAGCTCCCCGCGCGCTCCTCGTCCCGTCGAAGAGCGCCCGGACGGCGGCGTCGCGAGCCGCTACCTCGGTCAGTGCCGGCTCGTGGTGGGCGAGAAACTGCGCGAGCGCGAGCCGCACAGCACCCACGTGGACGGCGTTGCCCAGCTGCTTGTACGAGTGCTTGTCGTCCTGCTGGTCGAGAAGATCGATCACCGCGTCTGGGAAGCCCTGGAGCCGGGCCGCTTCGCCCGGCGTGATCCGTCGCTTCCCCGGCCCGTAGATGGGCGCCTGGTTGATGGCGACCAACGCTGGTGCGTACGTCAGCGGCTTCACGCGAATGCCGGACGGGCGCAGCTGGATGAGGCAGTCCCACAGCGAGCTCGCGTCCTTGGCCTGCCACTCTAGCTTCTTGCGGCTCTCGGGGAAGTCCTTGATCGCGTCGAGAAGAGGCACGACGGTCTCGTGGTTCTTCAAGAAGAAGTCGCGATTCTTCTCGAGGAACTCGACTTTCCAGTCGTACCCGGCGGACGTCGCGGCAGCTACCTCAGCGTCGAACTTGTCATCGGGCATGCCCTGGTGCCTGAACCACAAGGGAAAGCCCGGCAGTCGTCGTACGCCGTCCCCGGGCCGCATCCCGCTCGTCTTCATGTGCTCGACGAGGAACCGCTGGAAGGTGTCGAGCCACGCTCTCTCGAGACTGTCCGGGCCGATACGGAACCGCGGCGGGACCTTGGCGTTCCGCTCGACAGCCGGCCGGCCGCCGTACAGCGCGAGCGGGGTCTGGTCGATCTGCCAGCAGGACGGGTCCCACGTGCCGTAGTCGAAGCCTGGGAACTCGGTCGTCTTCAGAGGGTCGAGGAGGTCTGACCGGATCGCCAGGATGTAGACCCGGTCGCGGACCTGGGGGGTCCCGCCGTGGTCGGGGTGGATCCGGTGCGGCGAGATGATCGTCGGGTCCTGCGAGACGGTGTAGCCGAACTCGCCGAGCGAGCGCACGATCGTCGCGAACGTGGTCTCTCGATGACGGGGACCGACGAGGTTGCGCACGTTCTCGAGGAACACGACCTTCGGCTGCTTCGCCTTGATGATCCGCAGCACGTTGTAGAAGAGCGTGCCGCGCGTCTCGTCGAGCACCCCGCGCTGGTGCCCCGACTTGCTGAACGCCTGGCACGGGAACCCTGCGGCGAGGACGTCGTGGTCGGGCACGTCGACGTCGTCACCAGCATGGTCGTCCGTGACGCCTTCGGGCAGCAACGGCGCTGCTGCGTTCACGTCGTTGGCGAAGTGGAACTGCTGGTCTCGCGGCAGCGGGTCGATCCATGCCTTCGTGTAGATCGATCGAGCCGGACCGTCGATCTCGGCCGCGTACACGCACCGCCCACCGAGCCCGTGGAGGCCCGCGTGGAAGCCGCCGATGCCTGCGAAGAGGTCGATGAAGGTGAACCGCTCGCCGCTGCCGACCTGGCTCATGGCCCTCCTCCCTGGCGCGACCCCCACGCGCTCGGGTGCAAGCTTACGGCTTCCCAGCCGTCGGTCAGGCCGACGCGGCAGCCGACGGCTCACCGGTCCCAGCCCGGAAGCAGCTGGTCGAGCAGGTCGACCTCCGGGCTGTCCCCTCGCCGCATCGCTGATCGCGCGAGCAGGACGAGCTCGAGCCCGAGCCGGTGCTCCTCATCGTCCGCGCTCCGCACCTCAGGCCTGCGACCGTTCTGGATCGCGAACCGGACGACGTCGACGACCAGCGCGGGCAACGCTGTCCCTCGCTCTTCCTCGTCCAGCCCCGTCAGCGTCGCGTTCGTGAGCGGCTCGACATCGTCCTCGAGGGCTCCTGGCGCCATCTCGGGCTGGGGCTGGGGCGCGGAGGCCCGGACCGGGGACCCCGCAGCACGCCCGAAAGGCGGGCGAGGTCGCTGCTTCGCTCGCACCCGCAGAACTGGAGCAGGGGCTACAGCTACGACCGGTACACGACTCCCACCGACTGTGCGCCGCTGCGGCGACGGCCCAGACCGTGCAACGGCGCCGAATGGCGGCGGCGTCCGTCTCGCTCGGCCCGCGCCGTGGTCGGTCGGCCCCCGATCGGGCAGCGCGCCTGAGGACTTCCCCGGCGCGGCCACCCGGAGCGGCGTCGATCCCACATCACGCCAACCCGGTGCCGCGGCGTCCAGGGCCGCCTCGACCGCCTGCGGAAGGAGCTTGACGCGCGCTTCAGCCCGAGCGTTGCTCAACCGGTTCGCGAGGTGGCGCTCATGAGACCCGGCGACCTTCTCCGGCCACCGCCCGAATTCTGCGATGAACAGGTGCAGATCCGAAGCCAGATCGCGATCCATCAGTACTCCACACAGCCATGTCTAGCGACGACGCTTCCTTGCGTTCCGCTGAACCTACAGTTGCCCACCGACAGCTTCGCACCCTGTGAGCGGCTCGGGCCACGCAACGACGCTCACCTCGACGCGGGCACCGTCATGCCGCTTGGCCGGTAGACGTGGTCCCGGTGCCACTGCGCGTACTGCACGTCGATGACCGTCGCCCTCTCGGGCAGCACCACCCGCTCGAACAGGTGCGGCGCACCGAAGTACCGCTCCACCTCCGGGCGCCGGTCGCGGTCAGAAGCTAGGCTCGGTGCCACCGTGATGTGCAGGTCGTCCTCGATGGTGAGCAGCCCCTGGTCGAACGCCGCGTCGTGGGTAGGGCAGGCAGCCAGACCGTTGGCGACGTGCAGCCGCTCGCGCTTTGTCGAGTCCCGCCAGGGCTTGATGTGGCTGGCCCGCAGCAGGTGCGAAGGCCCGGCGCTCGGCGCCGCGAACCCGCAGAAGACGCACGCATATCCGCAGTTGCCGAGGACGTCTCGCGCGAACCGGTGCTGACCGACCCGGACGGCGGCCAGCGTGATCCGCTCGGTCTCCCGCTCGTCGTACCCGGCGTCCGCGAACGTCCCGAGCACCTCCTCGACGGCGAGCTCGAGGACGCTCGGCCCGAGCTCGTCCTGCCCGAGCAGCCGCACCTCTCCGCCGGCCTCGATGCCGAGGAAGTCCGGGAGCACGGTCTCGTCGATACCCACGCGCCGTGCGCCGGCGAGGCACGCCCGGTACACCGCGGCAAGGTGCTCACGGTCGCTCCTCAGTGCGGCGGCCACGAGGACGTCGTTCTTGTTCCCCTTGGGCCGCGCCCCGTCGAGGTTGTCCATCTTGGCGATGACGCTCGTGGGCGGACGGCGGAACAGCCGCGCGAGCTCCGGCACGGGACGCGGCGCATGCACCGCTGCCTTGTTGCTGAACCGTGAGCTGTCGACGAGGTACATCGCCGCAAGGCACAGGATGGTCTCGACCGGCGTGAAGTTCTCCTGGCGCTGGCCCCGCTCGACCGGCCTGCGATCGAGGATCGAGAGCCACTGCGTGCGGGCGTCCTTGGGCGTGAGGTCGAGGTAGTCGGACGGGGTGTAGCGCATCCGGATCATGCCGCGCCCTCGTCACCGTCGGACGGATCCTTGAGCAGACCAGCACCAGACAACCCCAGCGCCCGCTCCAGCTCCTCCTGCCCCACCTCCTGCGGCACCACCACCGCGTCCTTGAGCGCCACCTTGGAGCGCAGCAGCCGGTCGAGGTTGAGGTCGAAGGACTCGACGTGCGGGTGCAGCGCGATCGGGTAGTGCACGTGGACCTCGCGCGTCTGGCCGATGCGGTGGACGCGGTCGGTGGCCTGCGCCTCCTTGGCGGGGTTCCAGTGCCGCTCGAGGTGGATGGCGTGGTTGGCGCCCACGACGGTGAGGCCGACGCCGACGGCGAGCGGTGACATGACGATGACGTTGAACGCGGGCACGGCCTCGAAGGCGCGGATCTTGGCGAGGCGGGTGTCGCCGGTGCCGGTGGCGGGGGTGTCGCCGTTGACGATGTCGACGCGCAGCCCGTAGATCTCGCGCAGCCACAGCGCGAGGGCGCGCTGCACGTCCTTGGTCTTCGCGAAGACGATCGCCTTCTCGCCGGCGGCTCGCACCTGGTCGAGCACGGTGCGGACCGTGACGAGCGTGCGGGCCGACTCGTCGACGCGGCGCGGGTCGGCGTCGAGCGTCCCGGTGAGCAGGCCGGGGTGGAGCGAGACCGCGCCGAGCTGGTGGAGTGTCTTGAAGGCCGCACCCTTGGCCCCGGCGCGGGCGCGGTGACCGTCGAGGGCGGCGTCGTAAGCAGCGACCTGGGCGGGCGGCATGAGCATCGGGTACTCGTGGACGAGCTTGGGAGGCAGGTCCTCGAGATGGTCCTCCTTGATGCGGCGCATCATGAACGGGCCCACCGCCTCGCGCAGCTCACGGCCGAGGCGCTCGTGCTCGGCGCCCGACGCCTGCTGCATGGGCTTGACCCACTCGTCCTGGAACTGCGCCCACGTGCCGAGCAGCCCGGGCTGCGCGGTGTCGACGAGGGACCAGAAATCACGCAGCGAGTTCTCGACGGGCGTTCCGGTGGCCAGCAGCTTGAAGCGCGCCTTGAGGCCCTTGGCCGCGCGTGTCGCGAGGATCTCGGGGTTCTTCGTCGCCTGCGCCTCGTCGAGGACGACGATGCCCCAGTCGACGACGCCGAGGGAGACCTGGTAGCGGCGCAGCGTCTCGTACGTGGTGAGGACGAGGACACCGGGACGATCCAGCCGCGCCTCCTTCCAACCCTCACCGACCCGCAGCGCGACGTGGATGCGGTCCTCCCGCACCATGCCGTGCTCGTCGAGGTCGTCGGCCGAGGCGGCCGTCTCCCGGGTGGCGCCCCGCAGCCGGTAGTCCGCCAGCCCGGCACCCTGGAGGACGACGACGTCCGTGAACGGACCGTGCCGGGTACCGAACGTCGCCTCGATCTCCTGCAGCCAGTTCTCGAGCAGGGCGACCGGCATGACCGCGAGGGTCGGGGGCAGCTCGCGCCCCTCCTGCCGCAGCGGCCGGTAGGCCTCGCCGAGCGCGGCGAGGGCCATGAACGTCTTGCCGAGCCCCATGTCGTCGGCCAGCAGGGCGCCCTGGATGCGTGTGTGCTCGTCCGGGGACGCCGCGAGCGCGGCCTGCATGAGACCGGCCATCCACTCGATGCCGGTGCGCTGGTGCGGGAACGGGTCACGACGCCAGGCAGCCTCGTTCAAAGGCACGACCGGACGCGCGCTCGCGGCACGCTCCCGCAGCCGTTCAGCACTGTCGGCGGCGTCGAGGATGTGCATGCCGACGGTGACGACCGGACCCGACTCGGTGACCTCCTCGACCGACGTCGGGCTCGCGTCCTCGACCCCGAGGGCGTCGATCCGTCGGCGGGAGGCGTCGAGCGCCTCCTGCACGAGGCTGCGGTCGGAGACGTCGACGAGCTGCTCCCCCACCGGGACGACGGCCTCGCCGCTGTCCCAGGCGGCGGTGACGGCGCGCTCGATCTCGTCCTGCTGGGCCGCGTCACGCGCAGCGTACTCGAGCACCGCCGGCGGGCTGACGGTCGTCTGCGACCCGAACCAGTCGATGCCGCTCTCGACCGCCTCGTTGAAGGACACCGGCGCGATGACACCGAGGCCGGCGACACGGACGCTGAAGCGGATGTCGACGTCGACGAGCGCCGGGTCGTAGAACGATCCCGGGGCCTCGAACAGCCGGCGGGCCTGGTCGGCGGGGATGCGGGGACGCCGGCGGACCTCCTGGACACCGGCGACCTGCTCGGGCTCGAGGAGGACGAGGGTGTTCTCGGCGCGGAGCACCGCGGCACGCCGTCCGTCGTCGGTCGGTCCGGCGCGCTCGTCTCGCGCACCCGCATCGAGGTGGTGCCAGCGCTTCGAGACGAGCGACCGATCGACCTCCGGGCCGAGGTCCGGCTCGACGACGAGCGACCCGTCCGGCTGCGGCTCGACGAGGATGCCCACCGACCGGGGGCTGACGGTCGTGAAGCTGTCGAGCGCACCGAGCGACACCCGGAAGTGCTCGTCGCGCACATCGCGATCCCCGTCGGTGGCGAGTCGCTGCGCCGCCTGGAGCTCGGCGACAAGGCGCACGTTGTCGATCTCGGATCGCGCGCCACTCGGCAACGCCGCGTGGTCCTCAACGGCACGGAGCGCACGCAGCAGCGGCAGGCTGGTGCGGTGCAGCCGGCCACCGACGCGCACGACGGGGCCGCGACGCCGGGGTGCCTCGGGGTACGCGCCGACCTGCAGGTCCAGCTCGATCCCGAACTCCGGGTGGGCCGTCCACCGGTGGACATCGGCGTGGACGGAGCCCGTGAACCGTGCCGGCAGGTCGAGGACGTCCGCGTCCGCGTCGGCGAGCAGGACAAGCTCCTCAGCAGGGACGGAGAACCCATCGGCCAGGCGCTCGGCCCTGCCCTCGTCGACGAGGGCGTCGAGGACGTAGTACTGCTCCTGGGCTGTCCGCTGGGCGCGCCCGTCCTGCATGAGCGCGAACGTCTCCGCGTCGGTGACGAAGCGTGTCTGCTCGCCGTAGTCGACGCGGAAGCCGGGCATCGGGGAGAACTCGTCGTCGGGGACGACGGGCTTGCGGCCCCGGATCCTGTCGATGAGCCCCACGGTCAGCGCCACCCTGCCCGGCGTCGCGCCAGGTCCGCGTAGTCGTTGGGGGTCATGAGTGCCCCTTCGTCAAGCCTGATGCCTCGGGACCGGAGGAAGTCGAGCGCAGTTCGGATCCACTCCCCACCGTGGTGGCTGATGCCGAGGTACATGTGCCCGCCGTGCGTGAGGACATGCCGGTCCGGGTAGGCGTCCCGCAGGTCGACCGCGTCGAACACCCTGGTCCGACGATCGGCGATCGCGGGTACGCCTCCGATCCCCACGTACAGGTGCAGCTTGAAGTTGTGGGAGCCCTCGACGAGGGAGAACTCACCGGCGTCGAGGTAGACGATCGCGGTGTCGCTCGAGATCCCGCCGCGGAGCCGCGCTGCGTCGATCGGCACCGCGGAGTGCCGGACGACCCACCTGCGGATGTCGTCACCGAGGATGAGCCGGACGTCCTTGGCGCGGTCCTGCTCGTAGAGACCTTGGAGGAACAGCCGACGCCGCTCGAGCATGCGCTTCATGCTCTCGTTGCCGGTTTCCTGGGCGTAGGCGTCGACACCGTCGAGGAAGGCCCGCAGGTTGACGCCCTGCATCCACCTGACCGCCTGCCGGACCGCCTCCGGCGAGACGCGCGCCCACCAGGTCCGCCACTGCGTCGTCTCGTTCTTGGTGGGGTCACCGCCGATCGCGAGGACGGCCTCGAGCCAGGTGCTGCTCGGCCGGTGGGTGGGTTTCGTGCTCAGCGCCTCCAGCACCACGTGTCCGAAGCAGCGCCCGTCGGCACCGGTCGTCTCGGTGCGCTGGCGGGCGACGGCCTCATCCGTGATCGTGGCGAGGTACGGAAGCTCGGACGCCGAGGCGTCAGCCGCCTCGATCCACGCGAGGAAGTAGGCGTCCCGCGTCACCCGACCGAAGCGCGAGTCGAGCTGGGCCGACAACCCGTGCCCGCGGAACCAGGTCACCGGGTCGAAACCGCGTTGGGTGACGAGCCACGCGGCGAGGCGCTGCGGGCCGTCGGCCACGAACATCACCCCTGCATTGGCGCGCAGCGCCTCCACGACGTCACGCTGCCCCCGCGACGGTGCCGTCTCCACCGCGCTGCGGACGAGGTGTGCGAGCGCGTCGAAGGTGCCCGGCCGCCACTCGTCCAGCAGGTCGAAGTGCTCGAGCAGGAGCGACGCCGCGGTGATGGTCGCCAGCCGGGAGAAGGACCCGGCGATGGCCAGCGACCGGAGCAGCCCGGGCGTCATCGTCGACCTCGCGAGCGGCTCGTCGTCGGACCAGACCGTCACGACCGCCCTGAGGAACCGGCGGTCACTCGCTCGGTTCACCAGAGCGTCGTGGTCACCGGCGGCGAGCAGTGCCCGCGCTTCGGCGACCAGCGCGTCGAAGTGACGCCCCGTTCCCGCGCGCGTGGTGATCCGGCCTGCGGCCTGCGCCCGCTCGTTCCAGGCGGCCGACATCGCGGGACGCCACTGCGGCAGCGTGACGGAGCGCGCGGGCAGGTCGACCAGCGTCGTCCTCATCCGTCCCCTGCCTCCGCGGCGTCCCGGATGGCCGCCAGCTCGTCCTGCGAGAAGCGGTGCTCGGTGAAGCGGATGTCGATCCGACGGTTGGCGGCACGGTCGGCGTCGGTCACCTGGACGGCGTTGACGGGGCGCGTCTCGGCGTAGCCGGAGACGGAGAACAGGCGCTCGCCGGCGTGCCCGGTGAGCCCGCCGAGGTCGATCGGCAGACGCCCCTCCCACAGCCTCCACAGGGAGATGGCCCGGTTGGACGACAGGCCCCAGTTGCCGCCGTAGAGGCTGTCCATCGGAACGTCGTCGGTGTGCCCTTCGACGAAGACGGTGTCGAGCTCGCGGTACCGCTCGTCCTTGACGAGCGCCTCGGCGATGACGCTGCCGATGGTCAGCGCGTTCGCCTCGTGCTGGGGACGGATCTCCGACGAGCCGCTGTCGAACCCGAGCAGCTCGACCGGGACGCGGATGACGGTGTGAGCCGCGTCCACCTCGACCGCGATGCCCTGGGCTGCCAGGGCATCACGGATCTCGGCGACCATGTCCGCCCGCACCTGCTCGCTCGTGCTCAGGCTGTTGAGCATGGTGTCGAAGCGGTCGCCGCGCGCCTTGGCCTCCTCGGCCTCGGTGCGCACCTGTGCGAGTGCGTCCTGCTCCTGGGTGAGGGAGAAGACGAGTGCAACCGCGGCGAGCATGAAGACGGTGAGCAGCGCGGTCATGAGGTCGGAGAAGGAGATCCAGACGGTCTCCTCCGCCCCCTCGCTGCCACGCCGCCGACGCAGGATCCCGCCTCTCATGCCACGGCGCCCGCGCTGGGCAGGGTACGGGGCGAGCTGAGCTCGTCGACGGCGTCTGACAGCGCCTGGGTCGCCTGGATCATGTGGTTGGTGAACTGCTCGGTCTGGCTGTTCCAGGCGTTCATCCGCTCAGCGGTCTGCGTCTCGACCTTGGAGCCGTAGTCGGCCAGCCAGCCGGCCATCGCCGCCGAGTGCTTCCGCAGCTGCTTCTCGAGGTCCTCGAGGAACGCGGCCTGCGTGCTGCGCATCGAGTCGAACCCGCCGTGCAGCGTGCGCGACACCTCGGCAAGGCGGTCCGCCGCCGCAACCGAACGCTCGGCCAGGTTCGTGACGACCTCGCGCTGGCCCTCGAGGGCGCGTGCGACCTCGACGGTGCGGCTCGCCATCTCGTCGAGCGTCCCGACGCTCGCGGCGAGCGTCGACCCGAGCGTCGTGCTCACCTCTCCCAGGCTCGTGGCGACCCGCTCGAGGTTGGCCGTCGAGCTCTCCATCCCGGTCGCGGCATCGCCCACGAGGCCGGCCGCGCGGTCGAGGTTGGCGACCACCTTGGGCAGGGCCTCGTCGAGAAGCTCGACCTGCCGGGCCGCGGCGTCGGTGATCGCCTGGATCTGCTCAGAGGTGGTCCGCTGCATCTCCGCCATGTGCGCGAGGTGCTGGTCGGCCTGCTGGGCCAGCTGGGCGCCCATGTACTCGAGGGTGCTGCGCATCGACTCGGAGGAGGCCTGGAGCTGGGCGGCAAGGGTCGTGCCGATCTCCTGGAAGGAGGCGGTGAGGCTCCCGGAGATCTCCTTGAAGACGTCCGCCGACTGGTTCGCCGCACGGTTCGCCAGGTCCTGCATGATCGGCCCGAGTGACTCCTGGATGGCGAGGCTGACCGCCGCGCTCGTGTCGTCGCCGATCGACTT
>JAEWEJ010000295.1 GCA_023389455.1 Actinomycetes bacterium
GCGCTCGGCCCGCCCGGGTCGAGCGACCTGGTGGCGTGGCTCGCCCGGCCGGACGTCCTGCCGCTGCTGCGCGGCACCGACCCGTTCGGCACGGGACCGCGCCTGCGGGAGATGCTGGCCGACGCACCCGCCGCCGAGCTGATCCGCGGGATGCGGCCCGCCGACGTCGCCGCCTGGTGGGCCGCTCGCCCCACCCCCGACATGTCGGCCGTGCAGTTCGCCCGGCACCTGCAGGCCCTGCGCTCGTTCCGGGGGACGCTCGAGCTGTCCGCGCCCGGCCAGGCGGTGGCCGAGACCGCGCGGTTCGGCAGGTCGGTCGCGGACCGTCCGCTCGTCGTCCACGCGCCGCCCGCCGCACCCGGGCCGAGCGCCGCACCGTCGATGTCGCCACCGTCCACGGCCCGGTCCGCGACCGTCACGTCCACCGGGCAGCGGGCGCGCATCAACGACCACCTGGCGGCTGCGGGGTTCGAGGGCCACGCGATGGTGGAGATCCGGGGGCTGTCCGAGACGTGGGTCGTCGACGTGGTCGCGGGCGTCCCGGTGCGCGCCTGGCGGTTCTCCGACGGGCCGCGCCTGGTCGTCGCGGACCTGCCGCTGGAGACCCGGCTCGCCGAGGTCCGACGGGCGGTCGAGGACGCCGAGACCCTGGCGCAGGTCGACCGGGTGCGCGCCACCGAGCGGCTCGCGGGGGTCCGGGCGCTCGTCGAGCAGCTCGACTTCCTGCGCACGACCAGGGCACCCGAGCTCGCCGACGCACGCAACCTGCTCGAGCGGGCCCAGCCCGACCGGTTCGTGCCGCAGCCCGTGCTGCTGGGCCCTGTGCTGGAGCCCGCGACGTTCGCCGAGAGCCTGGGCCGGCGGCGCGCGGGCGTCATGGCGCGAGCGGCCCGCATGAACCTGCCGCGCGACGCGGGCCAGGCGCCGTCCGCCGCGGCACGGGTCGCCGTGCTCGCGGTCGAGGCCCTGCGGCCCCGCAACCCCCGGGGTGCGAGCACGCCGGACACGCTCGCGGCGATCGAGCGGCAGGCGCTCGCGGCGGAGCAGGCGCTCGACCGGCTGTCGCTCGCGGCGTACGACCGCGTGGTCGGGCGGCTCGGGGTCGACGTGGTGGCCGCGGTCCGCGGCGGTCGCCTGGGCGCGCTCACGGACGTGCAGCTGGGTGAGGTGATGGAGTCGCTGCGGGCGCGCCAGCTCGTCCCGCCCGGGGCCTCGCCGGACGTGGTGATCGACACCCTGCGCGGGTACCTGCACGCCCTGAACCCGCCACCGGGGGTGCGGGCCGTGGCGGTCGAGCGCATCCTCGACGCCGCGCCCACGGCCGCGGCACGCGGCCGGGCGATGCAGCTGTTCGGCCGCCTCGCGGAGGCGCAGGTGCCCGGCGTGCACGACGTGCTGCGGGCCATGGTGGGCAGCCGGACGTCGTGGCGCGGCGGCATGTTCGCACTGGAGATGGTGGTGCGCGGCGGCCCGGAGAACGTCCTGGCGGTCGAGGTGCGCGAGTCGGTGCCCGACCCGTCGCGGCCCCGGGACGTGGTGCGCGTCTACGACATGGTGCGGCGCGCGGCCGCGGGCCGGCCGGCCGAGCTGCAGACGATCGAGCTCAAGGACTGGTCGCGGTGGTTCGAGGAGTCGATCCGCAGCCACGGCGCGGACGGGCGCAGCCAGTTCGAGCGGGACCTGCTGCTGCGCACCGCGGGCCTGACGGACGCGACCGGGCTGCGGCGCCTGTCCTGGGTGTTCCGCGGCCCCGGGCCGGCGGTGGACGGGCTGACGGACCCCGTGCAGGTCCAGGCGCGCATCCGGTCGGTCATGCGGGGCGCGCTCGAGGCGCTGCTCGCCGACCAGGCGGTCCCGCTCGCCACGCGCGAGATGTGGCTGCGAGAGTTCGACGCGTACAGCAGGATCGTCGAGATCGTCGAGCTCGACCCGGCGAGCTGGTCGGTGCGCCGGCTGGCCCCCGACCCGGAGGTGCCGTGACCCACCCGTCGACCACGTCACGCGGCGTGCCGGTGCTGCCGTCGACCACCCGCCTCGACCTGGCACCCGCGCTGGGCGTCGCGTCCGGGGCTCCGGGGGTCGTCGGCGTCCGGACGGTCGACCCCCGCGCGCGGCGCCGGTGGTTGCTGCCCTGGCGCGACCGCCTGCTGCTGCACGCCGACGACGCCGTCCACGACGTCGACGCCCCGGGCGCGCCCGCGGTCGCGGCCCGCTACCTGCTGCCGTCGACGACGGACGGCCCCCTGGTCGTGACACCGGGGGGCCGCCTCGCCGCGTGGGACCGCGCACCGTTCACCTGGCCCACGGACGACCTGCTGCACGACGTGTCGGTCGTCGGCCTGGGGGAGCACCTGCTGCTCACGGACCACGCAGCCGGCACCACGCGCCTGGTGACGCGTGACGGCGACGACGTGTGGAGGGCGCCCGGCCTGCTGCACGCGACGCTCCCCGCCGCCGGGCTGCTGCTCGGCCTGGCCCCCGACGACACGGCGACCGTGTGCGCGTGGTCGCTGGTCGACGGCACGTCGGTGTGGCGGTGCACCGCGCGTGCGGCGGTGCGCCAGGTCGTGGCGTGCGTCGGCGACCGCCTGTGGGTCGGGCTGGACGACGACCGGCTGCTGGCGCTCGACGTCGCCACGGGCGAGGTCCGCGCGGCGGTGCAGCACCCGGGCGTCGACGGCTGGCGACCCGGGCCGGTGACCGCGGACGGGCTGCTCGTCCTGCTGCGCCCGTCCGAGCTGACGGTCGTCGACCTGTGGACCGCGTCCGTCGACCACCACGTCCTGACGCCGGGCCTCGGCGACCCGATGATCGTGCGCGCCGACGCCGGCGGCCACGTGCTCGCGGTGGACGACTCCCGCCGCGTCTGGGCCGTCGACCTGCGCGATCCACGCCCCGTGGAGGCGGCGCGTGTCGGTGCACCGGCGACGGGCGTGGAGGTGCACGACGGCGCGTGGTGGGTCGTGGACCAGGGTGGTGACCTGACGACGCTGCGGTGAGCGCCGCGGCGCGCCTCGGGCACCGTGCCGGTCCGCGTCAGCCCGTCACGGCAGCGAGCAGCACGACCGCCGCCGCCGGCGCACGTCTGCCACGCGATGTGCCCTGCGGGTCAGTACACCTGGAACACCTAGACGCCGGATCGTCCGGTTCCGCCCCGCCCCTCACGAGTCGTCCCGGCGTCCTGCGCCACCCCGGCCACCGGCTTGGTCCGCGACCGGCCCGCGGCGTCCTTGAGCACGACGTACTTGAGGTCGACGTGCGGCTCCAGCGCGCTGAACTTGTCGTTCGGCGCCCCGATGATCAGCTGGAACCCCAGCCCGCGCCACGCGCCGATGGCGCGTCCGGTGAACCGGGCGTCGGCCTTGATGAGGGCCTCGTCGAGGAACACCGGCGCGTACCGGGGACGCTCGGCGCCCGCGTCGCCGAGCTGGTACCGCAGCGCGGCGCCGACGATGAACGCGACGAGCTCCTGCGACTCCCCGCCGGACTTCTCGCCGATGTGGTCGTACAGCGCGACGTGGTTCCCGTCGAGGTCGACCTTCTCCGCGGAGAGCCGCACGTGCCGGCGCACGTCGACGAGGTCCGCGAAGTCGGGGGACGTGCGGCGGATGCGGTCGATGACCTTGGCCATCCGGTGGTACCGGCGCTCGCGCTCGGCGTCCGTCGCCTCGGTCGAGAGCACCTCGCGCAGCTCACGCAGCTCCTTGCGGAACCGGGCGACGACGGTCGACTGCGTGTCCCGGGCGTCGATGCGCAGGCGGTGGTCGTCGTCCGCGAACGGCAGGTCCGCGAGGATGTCGTTGACCGGGCGGATGCGCTCCTTGATCTCGCGCACCGAGCGGGACAGCGCGCTGTGCAGGTCCGCCAGGTCGTTGCCGGACAGCCGCAGCAGGCTCTTGCGCCACTCCGCCTCGAGCTCGTGCAGGCCCTGGGCCTGCAGCTCGGTCAGGATCCGGTCGTAGTCGGCGTACGACGCGTCCGGGTCGGTGCCGAGGTTCGGGTCGGGCCAGCGCTCGACGAACGTCTCGAACGTGCGGCGCAGGGCGTCGCGCGCCGTGGCCACCGTCTGCTGGGCGGCCTGCCGGTCGGCGCGCAGCAGGTCCGCGGCACGCGCGACGACGGCGTCGAAGGCCTCCAGGGCCGCGGCCGGGTCCGTCCGGTCGTCGACGCGGGGCAGGTCCGGCTCGGTGCCGCCGAGCACGCGCTCGAGGTACGCGCGCTGCTCGGGGTCGAGGTGCGTGCCCGCGTCCTGGGCGGTGTCGAGGGCGCCCTGGGCGACGTCGACGGCGTCCGTGGTCGCCGACCAGCGCTCGCCGAGCTCGCTCGCCGCGCCCTTGGTGCGCCCGAGCTGCTCGGTGAGGTCCTGGATGAGGACCTCGAGCTCGCTCGACCGCTGCTGGAGCCGCACGACGTCCGGGTTGCCGGACGTCACCTCCTCGACGACCCGCTGCCACCGGTCGCGCTCGGTCTCGACGCCCTCGACGTCGACCTGGTCCCAGGTCAGCTCGACGACCGCCGTGTACGCGCGCAGCGTCGCGTCGTGCCGGTCCCACGCGGACTCGGCCTCCTCGACGCGCGCCTCGGCCTGCGTGAGCCGCGCCTCCGCGCGCTCGAGCTGCCGGTTGAGGTCCGTCAGGCGGCGCGTGTTCGTGAACCCCAGGACGTTGCGCGCGCCCTGGCCGCCGTGGGCGCCGCGACGCCCCTCCGACAGCTGCCCGCCGCGCGTCAGCGCCTTCTCGTGCTGCGCGAGCTCGCCGGGGGTGTCGACGCACACGTACGCGAACCGCGACGCCAGCTCGCCCTTGAGCCAGCCGGTGAACGGGCTCTGCCGGTAGTCCAGGCGGCCCGGCAGCGTGCGGCCGTCGAGGCCGACGTCGTCACGCAGGTCGGTCGGCACGCCCTCGAACCGGATGCGCCGCCCCGTGCGCACCGAGTCGATCGCGCGACGGAACGCCTGCAGGTGCGCGACGTCCAGCAGGATGAGCGTCGCGAACCCGCCCAGGGCGAGGTTGAACGCGTCGCGCCACGGCTCGTGCTCGGTGCGGACCTCGACGAGCTCGGCGACGAACGGCAGGTCCTCGGGCGTCAGGCCGGCAGCCTGCGCGAGCGCGGCGCGCGTCGCGTGCAGGTCGCCGGGGACGTTGTCGTGGCGGTGCCGGGCGTCGGCGTGGTCGCGACGCAGCACGGCCAGGTCCGCCGCGGCCTCCTTGCGCTCCGACATCGCGTCGAACAGGGCCTGGCGGGCGGCGGCCTTCGCGTCGGTGTCCGCCAGCGCGGTGCGCGCCCGCCCGACGAGGTCCGTGAACTCGTCGAGGGACGAGACGGTCTGCCCCAACGTCGAGCGGAGCACGTCGTCCAGGCGTGCCCGCGCGCGGCGGACCTCCTCGACGTGCGCTGCGACGCCGCGCAGCTCACGCTGCGCGGTCGCCAGACGGTCGCCACCGGACGCCCACAGGGTCTGCTTGACGCCGTCCAGCTCGGCCCGGGCCGCGGTGACGCGCGCGGACGTCTCCGCCGCCAGGCGCTGCGCCTCGCGGTGCCGGCTCTGCAGGTCGGTCTCGACGTCCCGCAGCAGTCCCAGGCGCCGCTCGTGGCGCCACACCGCGGCGGGGGAGGTGCCCTCGTCGAACCCGCCGACGGCGTCGACGACCCGCAGGCGGGCGGCCGCCTCCTCGATCGCGGCACGGTGCTCGCGGATCGGCTCGAGCGCCTTGACCTGCTGGCGCGCGGTGATCATCTGGTCGCGCGTGCCCGTGAGCTTGTCGAACTGCTCGACCACGGCGTCGGCCGTGGCGAACGTGTCGGGGTCCTCCAGCACCATCGCCTTGTACAGCGCGTCGACCGTGGTGATCTGCTGCCCCGCCTGGATGCGGCCGAGCAGCGCCACGGCCTTGCCCCCGTCGCCCGCGGCGCCGATCCCCAGCGTCGAGTGCAGCCGTGCGGTGAACTCGCGGTCGGTGTCGAAGCACGTCAGGCCTGCAGCCGCCACCGCCGAGCGGGCCAGGCGCTGCGCCGCGGCCGGCTCCAGGTCACGCAGGTCGAACTCCGTCTCGCACGTCGCCCGCACGGCCGTGACGTCCTCGAGCGTGCGCGCCGCCGAGGGCACGTACCAGCCGCGCACCGCGGTGAAGCGGGTGCCCGACTGGTCGGCCCACGTCATCGCGATCGCCGACCACGTGTCCTTGCCGTCGCCGCGCAGCACCCGCTGACGGGTGCCCTCCTCGGTGCGGGACTCGTCGAGCTTGCCGCGCGCGTAGGACAGGATGTTGCGCTGGTCCTTGCCGCGCGGACGGCCCACGACCCCGCCGTTCGACGCACCGTTGAACGGCGTCGTGTGCGGCATGAGCAGCGCGATGTACGCGTCCATCAGCGTCGACTTGCCCGAGCCCGACCCGCCGGACAGCAGCGTCGCGGTCGACGCGAGGCGCACCCGGTGGTGGCCGTCGTAGCCGCCCCAGTTCACCAGCTGCAGGTCGAGCGCGACCCACTGCTGACCCGTCGACGCCGCGGGGATCAGCCCGAACAGCGAGTCGACCATCGTCACGGTGCCGTCTCCTCGTCGTCGTCGGACGCCTGGTCCGCCAGTGCCTCGTCGATCGTCCCCTGCCCGGGGATCTCCTCGACCGGGCCGCCCGGGGGTGCGTCACCCGGCCGCTCGTGCGACTCGTCGACGGTCGGCCGGGAGGCGAGCCGGTCCCGCTCCGCCACCTCCACGGCGGCAGTCTGCGAGGCGTCCGCCTCCTCGGCGTCCGTCTCGTCGTCGTCGGGCCCGGCGTCGTCCGTCTCGTCGTCGCCCGTCACGGCGGCGTCGACGTCGCTGCCGGCGTCCTCGGTGACGTCGGACCGCGGGGCCGGGGCCTCGTCGTCCGTCGCGGACGTGCCGTGCGGGTCGTCGTCGTGCACGTCTGCGTCGCGCGTCCGCAGCCACTCGCGCAGCTCGGCGAGCCGTTCGTTGCTGAGCACGACCTCGACCAGCGGCGTCACGCGGTAACGGCCCTCGGACTCCTCGTCGATGACGCCGTCCTTCGCCAGACGGGCGACCGCCGTGCGGATCTCGCGCTGGTGCGCGGCGACGTTGGTGTCGTCGGGGTCGAAGTACGTCAGCGCCGTGGACTCGAGCTCCTCGACGTCGACCCGCGCCGACGTCTCGCCCGCGCCGCGCTCGCGCTGGAAGACGGTGCGCAGGTGGACGAGCACGAGGGTCTCGGCACGCGTGTACGGCTCGTCGCGCAGCAGCACCGGCACGTCGAGCTCGGCGGAGCGCACCTGGCGCTTGTACGCGATGCCGCGCTCGTGGTCGACGACGAGATGGACGAACAGGTCGTGCAGGCGCGACTCGACGACCTGCTGGTTCTCCAGCAGGGTGCGCCACTGCGCCGGGTTGCGCTCGGCCAGGAGGAACCGGCGCTGCAGCAGGCGCACGAGGACCCGGCGCACCTCGGCGTCGAGCGTCCCGGTGTCCCCGGCGAACAGCTCGGCCGGGTCGTCCTCCATGGCGACCGGCGCGATGAACCCGCCGGCCTCCACGTCGTCGTGCACGACGGTGTCCGTCATCGGTCCTCGTCCTTCGTCCTCGTCGTCGTCGCGCCGAACGCGAACCGGCGGCGCGTGCCGTCGGGTCGGACCGCGTCGACGAACGCGACCTCGTCGCTCTCCGTCATGCCGCGCTGGTGCGCGAGCTCCAGCAGGCCCAGCAGGTCGACCGGCCGGCGCAGCTCCGCCGGTGCGGCGCGGAACGCCGCGGCCAGGTCGACCTCGGGCGCGTCCTCCCCGAACGTGCGCAGGTGCGCGTCGAGGTCGGCGTAGTGCGGCCCGCCCCACGCGCGGGCGTCGGTGTCCGGCACGTCCGCGCCGTCGTCCCAGTCCGGCAGCGCGTCGGGCGCCTGGGCGGGGCGCAGGTCGCCGGGCGTCTGGCGCAGGTGCTCGACGTCCGCGACGGGCAGTCGGCGCAGCGGCGTCACGGCCTGCCCGCGGCGCGAGTCCGGCAGCCACGCGGCCAACCCGGTCATGACGTCGCGCAGCAGGTCGTCGACCTGCCGGTCGCGCAGCGGGTCGTGGTTGCGCACCTGCGCCGTGATCACGTACGACGCCTCGCGCTGCGCGGCGAAGACCTGGTCGAGCCCCTGCTCGACGCGCCGCACGATGTCGCGCAGCTCGGCGCGCTGTGCCGAGGGCAGGCGGGCGGCGAACCGGTGGCGCAGCACCGTGTCGAGCTGGACCGACAGCTCGTCGAGCCGCTGCGGGTCGCCCAGCAGACGCAGCGCGCCGGCGAACGCGCGCCCCTCCGGGGTCGCGTCCATGACCTGCTCGCCGCGCTGCAGGTACTCGCGCAGCACGTCGCCCGTCGGACGCTGGTCCTGGCGCAGCGCCGTGACCACGTCGCGCTGCATCGCCTTGATCGACTCCGCGACGCGCGCGAAGTCCGCAGGCAGCTCCCGCACGAGGTGCACGACGTTCTCGGCCTCCTCGAGCAGCTCCTCGTCGTCGACCTCGTCGATCTGGCCCGTCCGCTCGAGGCGCGCGATCTCGGTCTGCAGCCGCTTCACCTCGGTGTCGAGGCGGGCGATGCGCATCATGACGTCGGGGTCGGCGTCGAGCGCGAGCCGCTCGACGGCCTCCAGCAGCGTGCGCACGCGCGACTGCGACACCCGGGCCCGCGCACCCCCGGCACGCCCCGCGACCTCGAGGGCCCCGACCGCGTGCGCTGACAGGCGGTACACCTCGACGTCGTCCTCGAGCACCTGGCGTACGAGCCAGCCGGCGTCCGCCCACTGCCGGCAGAGGTCGCGGGCCGTGCCGACGGGCAGCTCGTCGCCGTGCCCCGCCGCCCGCAGCTGGTCCAGCGCGTCCGCGACCTCGGTGTGGGCGTCGGCCACGGGGACGGTGGGCCGCTCGGCGGTGAACACGAGCGACAGCAGCGAGACGACCAGGGGAGCGTGCCGCTTGTGCAGCAGGTCGAGCATGGGGTTCTGGAACGCCCGGACGGCTCCCAGGTACGCCCCTTCGGCACGAGTGATCATCGCGGGACAGCGTAGGTGGTGCAGCGCGGTCCTCCGCCCCGCGCGGCGTCGGGGTGCGCACGGCGCCGCGCGGGCGGGCGCGGTGGTGCCGGTCGCGAGGACCTGCCCGTGGCCCTCGCGGGCCCGCGGGCACGTGACCAGCGGCATTCGTGCGGGTGATCGACGACAGGCGACGTCGTGAGCCCACAGGCAGTGCACCGCGGGGACGAAAAAACCCCCGACCTCGCGTCTCCGCAGGTCAGGGGTTCTTCGTCGCTGTCTCAACGAGTGTCCGGAGGGGGACTTGAACCCCCACGCCCTTTCGGGCACTAGCACCTCAAGCTAGCGCGTCTGCCATTCCGCCACCCGGACGAGTGGACATCGAGGAGCCGTTCCCGGCCCCTCGGCGCGGCAGAAAACATACCACGGTGACGTGGTGGTTCCTGCATCCGCGGGATCGGGCGGCTCGCCGGTCGGCCACCGCGCAGGCAGCGTGCGCGAGGGGCAGACTGCTCGTGTCAACGCCACGACGAAGCGGAGGTCCGGCATGGTCGACGGGTCGGACGTCCGGGCGCCCGCGGCTGGAGTCGCCCGCAAGGTCGCAGGCGGTCGCCGGAATCCCGCGGTCGTGGGCCGCGACGAGACGGCGCCCCGCTGGCTGCGACGGTCGGCGGGCGTCTCGTGGCGCCTGCTCGTGGTCCTGGCCGCCGTTGTCGTGGTCTTCTTCGCCACGTCCCGCGTGACGCTGCTGTTCGTCGCCGTCTTCCTGGCGATGGTCTTCACCGCGGTGCTGCGTCCGCTGGTCGAGCTCATGTCGCGTGTGATGCCCCGTGGCCTGGCCACAGCACTGTCCCTGCTCGCCGGCATCGGGTTGTTCGTCGGCATGCTCACGTACGTCGGCTACTCCATCGCGACGCAGTGGAACGACCTGAGCAAGCAGTTCGAGTCGGGCATCAAGCAGATCACCGACTTCCTCGAGAGCGGGACGTTGCCGTTCACGATCACCAGCGAGCAGATCGCCACCTGGATCGAGAACGGGGTGACGTGGATCCAGGACCACGCCGGTGACCTGGCCGCGGAGGTCGCGGCGAGCGCCGGGTCGGTCGTCGAGGGCTTCACCGCGGTGGCGCTCGCGGTCTTCTGCACCGTCTTCTTCCTCGCCCGCGGCTCGCAGATGTGGACGTGGTTCCTCAACCAGCTCCCGGCGCGCAACCGCCCGACCTGGCAGACCGCGGGCGACGCCGGCTGGTACACGTTCTCCGGGTACACCCGCGGCACCGTGATCATCGCCATCACGGACGGGCTCCTCGCCTTCGTCCTGCTCACGGTGCTGCGGGTGCCCCTGGCCGCGCCGCTGGCCGTGCTCGTGTTCATCGGTGCGTTCATCCCGCTCATCGGCGCGCCGGCGGCGATGATCGTCGCGATGATCGTGGCGCTGGCGGCCAACGGCCTGTGGTCGGCGGTCGGCGTCGGGGTCGGGATCGCGCTCATCGGGCAGCTCGAGGGGCACATCCTGCAGCCGCTGATCATGGGCAAGCAGGTGTCGCTGCACCCCGTGGTCGTGGCGCTGTCGGTGACGGCGGGCACGCTGACCGCCGGCATCCTCGGGGCCGTCATCTCCGTCCCGCTCGTCGCGGTGGCGTGGGCGATCTTCTCGCGGCTGCGCACCGTCGACCCGCCGATGGACGAGGACGGCCCCGACGACGACGCGCCCGACGAGCAGACCGATCCCGGCACTCGTGTCGGTGACGACGCAGAAGTGGGCCCTGACGCCGTGCGGTGACCGGGCTACCGTGACGCCGTGGAGCCACGCGCCGGGGACGACGTCGACACGCCCCGGCTGCAGCAGGGCCCCAGCCCACAGCACCTGCTGACGACGGTCCTGGGGGAGTACCTGGACTCGTCGCAGGCCGAGCTGCCCTCCGCGGCCGTCGCCGCCGTGCTCGCCGAGTTCGGCATCAGCGCCGCCAGCGCCCGCGCCGCCCTGTCCCGGCTGGTCAGGCGCGGGCTCATCGGCGTGCGGGCCGGCGGTCGGACGCCGCAGTACCACGTGGCGCCGCACGCGATCGCGCGGCACCGCGCCGCGATGCACGGGTTCCTCTCCTTCGGTGCCGTCCCGCGGCCCTGGGACGGACGGTGGCTGACCGTGTCGTTCTCGTTGCCGGAGCAGCGTCAGGCCCAGCGGCACGCGCTGCGCAAGGGGCTCGGGTCGTGGGGGTTCGTGCGGCTGTACGACAGCGTCTGGATCCGCCCCGGCGGGGACCCCGAGGTCGTGCGCGACGGGCTGGCCGAGCTCCTGGGCGACGTCCGTGGCGCGCGCTGGTCGGTCATGCGTGCCGAGTTCGAGGACGAGACCGGGCCGGGCGGTCCGGCGGCGGCGTACGACCTGGCCGGGCTCGCGGGTGCGTACCGGGAGTTCGTGGGGCGGCACGGCCCGGTGCTCCAGGATGTCCGGGCGGGGCGTGTCGGGCCGGCCGAGGCGCTGGTGGCGCGCGCGACGCTCATGGACGGCTGGCGGCGGTTCTCGCACGTCGACCCCGACCTGCCCGTGCACCTCCTGCCGGCCGGGTGGCCCCGCGAGGAGGCCCGGGCCGTCTTCCTCGAGGCGCACACGGCGCTCGGACCGCTCGCGCACGAGCGGCTGGTGGAGGTGATGTCGCCCGCGTGGCCCGACGCCGCGCGGTGGGTCACGCACTACGTCGCGGCGGACGACCCCAGGGACCCGCCGCGCCGCGCACGCTGACGGAGGGCTCGCCGGGGGAGTGGCGGCGCGGAGAGGAACGCGCGCGTCACGTGCTGCGTCCCGGCCGTCCAGCGCACGGACAGAAGGCAGAAACGTTTCGTGCTCGACCGGGTCCTGGCGGTTCCTGGACATTTGTCGTGACGGCAGCAACGGTAAGCGTGCACCTGCTCGACCGGCTCGCTCGCGGGCCGCTCGCCGGTGGGCACTGCCGCCTGCCGACGGGGCCCGGACGCGGGTGTCGCCCACCATCGGAGGTCCCCATGAGACGACGCATCCTCACCCGCTCCGCGCTCGCCGCGGCGCTGGCCGCCGGCGCGCTGGTCGGCACGGCCGTGCTGACACCCGCCGCGGCCGCGCCCGGCGGGTCCGGGCCGTACCCCGCCGACTACTCGACGACGAGCGCCCTGCCCAACCACACGGTGTACCGGCCCGTGAACCTGCCGACCGAGCGGATGCCCGTCGTCGTCTGGGCGAACGGGGCCTGCTCCGCGGACGGGACGTCCGCGCAGAACTTCCTGCGCGAGATCGCCTCGCACGGGTTCCTCGTGATCTCGAACGGCCGCCCCGGCGGCGGCGGCAGCTCGAACGCGAGCTGGCTGACGCAGGCGATGGACTGGGCCACGACCGAGAACGCACGGCAGGGGAGCCCCCTGTACGGGCGCCTCGACCCGGACAACGTCGGGGCGGCCGGCTTCTCGTGCGGCGGCATCGAGGCGTACGCCGTGTCGAACGACCCGCGCGTGCGCACCACCGGCATCTTCAGCAGCGGGCTGCTCAACGACGCCGACGACTACCAGCTGCGACGCCTCGACCACCCGATCGCCTACATCATCGGCGGGCGGAGCGACATCGCGTACCCCAACGCGATGGACGACTGGGGCAAGCTGCCCGCCGGCCTGCCGGCGTTCATGGGCAACCTCGACGTGGGCCACGGCGGCACGTACCACGAGACGAACGGCGGACAGTTCGGCCGCGCGGCCCAGCTGTGGTTCCGCTGGCAGCTCAAGGGCGACCGGCAGGCGGGGCAGGCCTTCGTCGGCCAGAGCTGCGGCCTGTGCACGTCGGGCTGGGCGGTCCAGCAGAAGAACCTGACGCTCGGCGCGGACCCCACGCCGTCCCCGACCCCCACGCCGTCCCCGACCCCCACCCCGACGCCGACCCCCACGCCGACGCCGACCCCCACGCCGACGCCGACCCCTACGCCGACGCCGACGCCGACGGTCACGCCCACCCCGACTCCCACCCCGACCCCGACCGACGGCGGCTCGTCCGCCTGCACCGCCACCTACGCGGTCGTGAACCAGTGGGGCGAGGGGTTCGTCGCCGACGTCACCGTCACCGCGAGGTCGTCGCTCTCGGGCTGGAAGGTGCGGCTGACGCTCCCGTCGGGAGCCGTGTCGACCGCCTGGAACGGGACGCCGAGCGGGTCCGGCGGTTCGGTCACCGTGTCCAACGCGCCGTGGAACGGCGCGGTGGCTGCGGGCCAGAGCACCGCGTTCGGGTTCCAGGGGACGGGCAGCGGGGCGGGCGCCACGGTCACCTGCGAGGCGGCGTGACCTCGCACGCGCTCGACTGACCTCGCGCCCACCCGCCTGACGCGGCGGACCGGTCCTCCCGGTCCGCCGCGTCGTGCTGCCCGGGTGTGGTGCGGTGTGAGGCATCCTGGCCGGCCCTCGCTCGGGCGGCGTCGGGCGTCGTCCGGGCGGCGTGACGGGCGCGGGGCGCGGCGTCGGGAACGGTCGGTGCGGTCGAACACCTGTTCGACTATGCTGGCCGTATGCCGGGCGCCACGATCCTGCACGCCGACCTCGACGCGTTCTACGCGTCGGTCGAGCAGCTGCTGGACCCGCGCCTGCGCGGACGGCCGATCGCCGTGGGCGGCAGCGCACGCGGGGGCGTGGTGCTGGCCGCGTCGTACGAGGCGAAGGCCTACGGCGTCGCCGGTGGGATGCCCGGGTGGCGAGCCGCCCGCCTGTGCCCGTCCCTGCAGTTCGTCCCCGGCCGGTTCCGCGAGTACCAGCCGCTCGCCGACCGCGTGATGGACATCCTGGGGGACGTGACCCCCGCGGTGGAGCGGATCTCGATCGACGAGGCCTTCCTCGACGTCTCCGGGTCGACGCACCTGTTCGGTCCGCCGGCACAGATCGCGGAGCTCCTGCGGCGCAGGGTCCGCGAGGAGGTGGGTCTGCCGATCTCGGTGGGCGCCGCGCGCACCAAGCACCTCGCCAAGATCGCGTCCCAGGTGGCCAAGCCGGACGGTCTGGTGGTCGTCGACCCCGCGCGTGAGCGCGAGTTCCTCGACCCCCTGCCGGTCGGCCTGATGTGGGGGGTGGGTCCCGTGGCCCGCGCGCGCCTGGCCGAACGAGGGATCACGACCATCGGGGAGCTGGCGCGCACGCCGTCGAGCGCCGTCGAGCAGGTGCTCGGGCACGCCGTCGGTGCCCGCATGTCGGCGCTCGCGCACAACGAGGACCCGCGTCGCGTCTCAGGCGCCGGCCGCGCGCGGTCGGTGGGCGCGCAGTCCGCGCTCGGCCGGCAGCCCGTGACACCCGAGCTGGTGCGTGAGGTGCTCACGCAGCTGGCTGACCGCGTGGCCGGCCGGTTGCGGGCCAAGGGCCGCGCGGGGCGCACGGTCACCGTGCGGGTCCGGTTCCCCGCCATGCGGTCCGTCACGCGCTCGTCGACGCTGCCCGGGCCGGTGGCGACGACCCTCACGCTCACGGAGGTCGCCGAGCAGCTCGTGTGGCAGGCGATCCGCGAGCAGCCGCAGCGCGAGCCGGAGGTGACGCTGCTGGCCGTCTCGGTGTCCGGTCTGGTCCCGCAGCAGGCGCTGCAGCTCGAGCTGCCGCTGGAGGCGGACGACCCGCGCCGCCCGGGCTCGGCGCCCGGTGCGGCGCGGTGGGCGGTGGACCGGTCGGTCGACGCGGTGCGTGCACGGTTCGGCCCCCGGGCGGTGGGGTACCTGCCGGCCGCGATGCCGCGGGTGCGGACCGTGCCGGACGAGTTCCGCGAGCTCGCCGAGCACGACCTGTGACGCGCGGCGGTGGGGTCGTTCTGCCGTCAGCGGATCGCGTTCCGCGCTGCGCCCGCCCGTCCTAGGTTCGGTCCATGGACCACGACGTCGTCCCGCTCCTCCCGCGACGCCCGTCCGCGTGGCGGCGGACCATCGGCGCGCTGCTGCGCGCCGCCCGGGAGAGCCGCGGGCTGCGGCTCGTCGACGTGGCCGCCCGCGCACGGCTCTCCCCGCAGTACCTGTCCGAGGTCGAGCGCGGCCTGAAGGAGCCGTCGTCCGAGGTGCTGGCCGCGCTCACGGACGCGCTCGGGCTCACCCTCGTCGACCTCGCCCAGGGGATCGTCGACGCCCTGGGCGAGTCCCTCGTGCCGGCCCGCCCCGGCGGGGTGGTCAGGTCCCTGACCTCCGCACCCGGCCACCGGCACACCGTGGCGGGCCCGCGCGACGTCCGTCTCGCCGCCTGACGCCCGGCG
>JAEWEJ010000111.1 GCA_023389455.1 Actinomycetes bacterium
GCCGAGCAGCGCGCGTCGGTCGCCGAGGACCGTGCCGAGCACCTGCGCGAGACGCGCACCGCCGCCGTCGTGGCGGCGGACGAGGAGCGTCGTCGCATCGAGCGTGACCTGCACGACGGTGCGCAGCAGCGGCTGGTCGCGCTGGGCGTCGAGCTCGGCGTCGCGCGCCGGACCGCGGCCCAGGACCCGGCCGCGGCCGTGACGGCCCTGGACGCCGCCCACGGCGAGGTCAAGGAGGTCCTGGCCGAGCTCCGGGACCTCGTCCGCGGGGTCCACCCCGCGGTGCTGACGGACCGCGGCTTGGACGCCGCGCTGTCGGCGCTCGCCGCCCGCAGCCCCGTCCCGGTCGACGTCCAGGCCGCGGGCCTGGGCGCGGAGGTCGGGTCGCAGGCCCAGGCCGCGGCGTACTTCGTGGTCGCCGAGGCGCTCACCAACGTCGCCAAGCACGGCGACGCGACGCAGGCGACGGTCCGGGCGACCGTGCGCGGCGACCGCCTGCACGTCGAGGTGTCCGACGACGGGGCCGGGGGAGCGCGGGCGCTGCCCGGCGGCGGCCTGGACGGCCTGCGCCGTCGGGTCGAGGCGCTCGACGGCACGTTCGCCCTGCTCAGCCCCGTCGGTCGGGGCACCGTGCTCACCGTGGAGGTGCCGTGCGCATCGTGATCGCCGAGGACTCCGTCCTCCTGCTGGCCGGGCTCACCCGGCTCCTCGCCGCCGAGGGTCACGAGGTCACGGGCCACCGCACGGCCGACGAGCTCGTGGCGGTGCTCGGTGACCCCGACGCCGACCTGCCGGACGTCGTCGTCACGGACGTCCGGATGCCCCCGACGCACACCGACGAGGGCCTGCGGGCCGCCGTCCACCTGCGCGGCCTGCACCCGGCGCTGCCGGTGCTGGTCCTGTCGCAGTACGTCGAGCAGCGCTACGCCCGCGAGCTGTTCGCGGCCGACGCCCGCGGTCTGGGCTACGTCCTGAAGGACCGCGTGGCCGACGTCGACGACTTCCTCGCCGCGCTCGCCCGGGTTGCCGGGGGAGGCACGGTCGTCGACCCCGAGGTGGTGGCGCAGGTGCTCGCCCGGTCGCGGCGCAGCCTGTCGGACCTGCTCTCGCCGCGGGAGCGCGAGGTCATCGCGCTCATGGCGGAGGGGCGCTCCAACGCGGCGATCGCCGAGCGCCTCGTCGTGGGCGGCGCCGCCGTCGAGAAGCACGTCACCTCCATCCTTACCAAGCTCGACCTGCCTCCCGACGCCGACGACCACCGCCGCGTCCTCGCGGTGCTGCGCTGGCTCGAGGACGGCCCGACGAACGGAGCACGTCCGTGACCGCCACCCCGTACACCGAGCCCCGCACGACCCCGCCGCAGGACCCGCCGCGGCGCGCTCGCAGCACCACCGGGCGGGTGCTGACCGTGGTCGGCGCGGTGCTGGTCGGGGCGCTGGTCCTCCAGGGCGCGGTCCAGCTCCTGTCCTGGGTGGCCGCGAGCACCACGACCGGCAGCGAGCGCCTCGCGGCGACCGACGTCGTCGAGCTCGTGGCCGACGGCGCGGTGGAGGTGGAGGCGACCGACGCCACCGACCTCCGCGTGACACGGACCGCGACCTACGCGTGGCTCGAGCCGCGCTACGAGGTCACGGTGGACGGTGACCGCACCGTCGTGCGGCACGAGTGCCCGCTGACCTTCGTCGCGCTGCGCTGCGAGGCCGATCTCGTCGCGCAGGTGCCGGAGGGCACGCACGTCGTGGTCCGCGGGGTCGACGGCGCGGTGCGCGTCGCCGGCGCCGTCGGGGACGTCGAGCTGAGCGCCGCGGACGGCCGGGTGACGGTCGACGGCGCCCGGGGCGACGTGCAGGTGCGGGGTGTCGACGGCAGCGTCCGCGTGCAGGACGTGGCGGGTGCGGTCGCGATCAGGATGACGGACGGGCAGGTGGAGGTCCGGGACGCGGGCGGCGACGTGCAGGTCCGGGGCCTCGACGGCGCCGTGCTCGTGCAGGGGGTCGAGGGTGACGTGGACGCGCGCGTCACCGACGGCCGGCTGGAGGTGCGTGGGGTGCGCGGCGCCCTCACGGCGAACACCGTGGACGGGAACGTGCTGGTGGCCGCGGTGCGCGGCGACATCACCGTGCGCGCCGTCGACGGCGGCGTGACGGTGCACGGGACCGGGGAGCCGGTCGCGCTCTCGATCCGCGGGGACGGGCGGCAGCGCGTCGAGGGCCCGACCGACCCGGACGCGGACGTGCGCGTCGAGCTGTCGGCCGTCGACGGGCAGGTCGCGTACCTGGGCCCGGAGGGCTGAGGGCCGCACTGCGCGCAGCGGACACGACGGGCCTCCGACCTGCGGCGACGCGGGTCAGGGGCCCGTCGTGCGCCCGTCCTCGGCGCCGCCGGTGGACTCACGTGCCACGATCCGGAACGCGGCCTTGTGCAGGCGGGGCGTCTGCGGCGCGGAGCCGCCGCGCTCGACCCGCTCGACGAGCATGGCCACCGCCGTCTCGGCGATCTCGTCACGGCCGGGGTCCACGCTCGACAGCGACGGCAGCGTGAAACGTCCGTCGGCGATGTTGTCGAAGCCGATGACGGCCACGTCGTCCGGCACCCGGCGTCCCGCGCGGCCGAGAGCCCGCAGCGCACCGACGCCGAGGCTGTCGTTCAGCGCGAGGACCGCGTCGAACTCGACGCCCGACGCGAGCAGCTCCCGCATGGCGTCGGCCCCGTTCTGGGGGTGCCAGGGGGCGGCGACGCGTTCCAGCGCCGGGTCCGGCGACAGGCCCGCGTGCACGAGCGCCTCGCGGTAGCCGCGCACGCGCAGGTCGGCGGGACGCAGCTGGTCGGTGCGGCCGTCGGGGTGCACGCCCAGGACGGCGACGCGGCGGCGTCCCAGCCCGAGGAGGTGCTCGACGGCCGCGCGCGCGCCCTCGACGTTGTGCATGGTCACGTGGTCGCAGGGGCCGCCGAAGATCCGCTCGCCCAGCAGGACCAGCGGGTACTCGACGTCGTCAAGGAGCGCGCGGTCCTCGGTGCCGAGCTGCTCGGGGCTGAACAGCAGGCCGTCCGTCTGCCGCAGCCCGTGCGCGAGCACGGCCATCTCGTGCGCGCGGTCGGCTCCCGCCTGGCCGATGATGACGCTGAGGTCGCGCCGCTCGGCGGCTGCGATCACCGCGTCGGCGAGCTCGGCGAAGTAGGGCTGGCGCAGCTGGGGGACGGCCAGGCCGATGACGCCCGTCCTGCCGGACCGCAGGCCCCGTGCCGACAGGTTGGGCCGGTAGCCCAGCTCGTCGATGGCCCGCTGGACCCGCGCCCGGGTCTCGGGGTGGACGTGCGGGAAGTGGTTCACCACGTTCGACACGGTCTTGTTGGACACACCTGCGCGCAGCGCGACGTCGTGCATGGTCACCTTCACGACGGCGGCTCCGCTCTCGTGGCTCCCGAGGGCGTGTGGCGCCCTCGCCGACTCGTGTCCCGACGCCGCGCGGGTCCCGTCCTGTGGTTGGGCGGGGGTCCCGGGCGTGCGGGGCTAGATCGTACCGGGGGGCTGACCGACTTCCGGCGATCCCACCGTACGGACCGCCGTCGCCCGCGGCCCGGGGTCGACGGGGCAGTTGCGACCTGCGCTCTTCATCGTTGGAGAGTTGACACGCGCCGGGCGCTGAGGCGATAGTGACCACGCGGTTACGACGTCGTAATACGCGTGAGGTCACGGTTGTGTCACGTCAGGGTCGACGTGCTTCCGTGGCCGGTGCGCAGCATGCGCCGTACCCGGTCTGGATCGCACCGAATGACAGGGTCGTCGTGTAGCACGCGCTACGGGGACCTCTGGCGAGCAGGAGGTTCGAAGTGGCACCGTCGAAAGTGCGCGAAGCGCCGCCCCGCACCGCGGGCAGCCCTGCGCTGAAGAACCTGCTGTACTCCCAGCGGCTGGCACCGTACTTCTTCATCGCGCCCTTCGTGATCACGCTCCTGGCATTCTGGGCGGTCCCGCTCGTGCGGACGTTCGTGATGAGCACCCAGGAGGTCGTCTTCGGGCAGTCGGCATTCGTCGGCCTCGACAACTACGAGCGCCTGTGGAACGACCGGGTGTTCTGGCAGGCCATGTACAACAGCACCCGCTACATGGTGCTGACGCTGGTGATCCTCATCCCGGTCCCGATGCTCCTCGCCGCGCTGATCAACTCCAAGATCGGCTCCTCCCGCGTGAAGTCGGTGTTCAAGGCGTCGGTCTTCGTGCCGGCACTGACGTCCGTGGTCGTCGCGGGCATCATCTTCCGGCTCATGTTCGCCGAGACCGGCACCGGCCTGATCAACCAGGCCATCGCGCTGTTCGGCGCGGACCCGGTCCGCTGGCTGCGCACCGACATCGGCGGCCTGGTCGCGCTGCTGGCCCTGGCCACCTGGCGCTACACCGGTGTCAACATCCTCTACTTCCTGTCCGGCATGCAGTCCATCCCGGACGAGTACTACGAGGCCGCGTCGATCGACGGCGCCGGGCCGCTGCGCAAGTTCTTCTCCATCACGGTGCCGAACCTCAAGCCCACGCTCGTGTACGTCACGACCATCAGCATCTACGGCGGCCTGGCGATGTTCCTCGAGAGCTTCATGCTCTACGCCGGCAACGCCTCTCCGAACAACCAGGGCCTGACGGTCGTCGGCTACCTGTACCGGCGCGGGATCGAGGAGAACGACCTCGGCTTCGCCTCGGCCGTCGGCGTCGTGCTCCTCGTGCTGATCATGACCATCAACCTGACGTACCTGAAGCTCACGGGCACGTTCAAGAAGGAGGAGTCGTGACCAGCGCCCCGACCCCGCTGCCGACCGCCACGGCTGCCGCACCGTCGCCCGTGCTGCCCGCGCCCCGCCGCGCCAAGCACCCGCTGCCGCGCCGCCTGTTCATCGCGGTCCAGTCCACGTTCCTCGTCGTCATCACCCTGCTGGTCCTGGTGCCGCTCGTCGCGATCTTCGCGGGGACCTTCCAGGACGGCAACGAGATCCTGCGCAACGGGCTCACGCTCGACATCGACCTCGACAGGTTGTCGCTCGAGAACTACGTGATGCTCTTCACCGACTCGGGCCTGTACTTCCGGTGGTTCGCCAACTCGGTGGGGCTGACCGCGGTGCAGGTGGCCGGCACGCTGCTCGTCAGCTCGTTCGTCGCCTACGGCTTCGCGATGTACCAGTTCAAGGGAAAGACGTTCTGGTTCATCTCGGTGCTGCTGCTCATGACCGTGCCCTTCGAGATCATGATGCTCCCGCTGTTCGTGATGGTGAACGACCTCGGGCTGGCCGACTCGTACGCGCCGGTGGTCATCCCGTTCCTCGCGGCGTCGGTGACGATCTTCTTCTTCCGCCAGTACTTCCTCGGTATTCCCAAGGAGCTTCTCGAGGCGGGCCGCGTCGACGGCGTCACGGAGTTCGGGATCTTCTTCCGGGTCGTGCTGCCGATCGCGAAGCCGGCACTCGCCGCGATGGCGATCCTCAACGGGATGCTCGTGTGGAACAACTTCCTGTGGCCGCTGCTCGTGCTGCGTTCCGCGGAGAAGTTCACGCTGCCCATCGGGCTCAACACGCTGCTCACCCCGTACGGGAACAACTACGAGCTGCTCATCATCGGTTCATTCTTCTCCCTGCTCCCGGTTCTCGTGCTCTTCCTCGTCTTCCAGCGGTTCTTCATCGCCGGGATGACTGCCGGGGCGCTCAAGGGCTGACCGGCCCGCCGCAACAGAAAGAGAAATGGAGTCACACCATGGCTGGAACGCGAAGGGGCCTGTCGCTCGTCGCGGCGGGCGTCGCCGGGCTGCTCATGCTGTCGGCGTGCAGTGGCGGGAGCGAGAGCGGCGACGACGCCGCCGCGCCGCCTGCCGCCGACGGCGAGGCCGTCACCCTCGACATGTGGGTGTTCGCCGAGCTGCACGCGGCCTACTACGAGCAGATGGCCGAGGAGTGGAACGACCAGAACCCCGACCGTCCGGTCGACCTGGACGTCACGGTCTACCCGTACGCCGACATGCACAACAAGCTGCAGCTCGCCGCGAACTCGGGCAAGGGGCTGCCCGACGTCGTGGACATCGAGGTCAGCAAGTTCTCGAACTTCGTCACCGAGGACGGCCGCTCCCCGCTGATGGACCTCAGCGAGGCGGCGACGCCGTACAAGGACGACATCGTCCAGGCGCGTCTGGACCTCTACAGCCGGGACGACAAGATCTACGGCTTCCCGATGCACGTGGGCGCCTTCGTCGCGTTCTACAACGCCGCCCTCCTCGAGGAGGCGGGGATCGACTACACGACGATCACGACGTGGGACGACTTCTCCGCGGCCGGCGCGCAGTACAACCAGGCGACCGGCAAGGCGTTCGGCATCGCGAGCACCACGGTCAACTTCGTCCAGCCGCTGATCGTCGCCCAGCTGGGCGGTGACTTCTTCGACGAGGACGGCAAGGTCGCCATCAACAACCCGACGGTCGTCGAGGCGCTGGAGATCGAGCAGGCCATGCTCGAGGCCGGTGCGATCTCGACGATCCCCGGCGGCAGCCCGGACGACGAGGAGGCCTTCGGTGCGATCAACCGGGGCGACTACGCCGCGGTCGTCTACCCGGCCTGGTACACGTCGCGGTTCGTCGACTACATGCCTGACCTGGCCGGCAACATCGCGATCGCGCCGGCTCCGGTCGTCGAGGGCGGCGAGGTCGCGACCATCGGTGGCGGCGGGACCGGCACCGCGGTCGTCGAGTCGTCGGAGCACAAGGACTTCGCGGCGGAGTGGCTCGCGTTCGCCAAGCTCTCGCCCGAGGCGAACGTCGCCGTGTGGGAGGTCCTCGGCTTCGACCCCGTGAACATGGCGGTGTGGGAGGACGAGGCCGTCACGCACGATCCCGAGAACAAGTTCAACAAGTACTTCCGCACCAACCTCTTCGACGTGCTCAACGAGGTCAAGGACGAGATCGGCCACTTCGGGGGCTTCACGAACCCGAACCTGCCTGCGCTCAACAACGTCGTCACGACGGTGACGTGGACCGAGATCTTCGAGAACGGCGTCGCGCCGAAGCAGGCGCTCGACCAGGCGCAGAGCGACCTGGAGAACGAGATCGGGTCGAAGTAGCACCGTCCCCGCCGCCGGCGGGGAGCGGGCCACCACTGCGCAGGGAGCCACCCGGCTCCCTGCGCAGTGCTGTGTGCGGCGCCGGACGTCCTGGTGTTCCCCGGGGCACGGGCGTCGACCTGAGGGGCGCGCGGACCGGGGACGACGGGGGACGGCGTCAGCTCGGGAACGACGAAGGCTCGGGAACGACGAAGGCTCGGGAACGACGAAGGCTCGGGAACGACGAAGGCTCGGGAACGACGAAGGCTCGGGAACGACGAAGGCCCGTACCGGCGTCTCCGCCGATACGGGCCCTGTCACCACGTCGGGGTGGCGGGATTCGAACCCACGACCTCTTCGTCCCGAACGAAGCGCGCTACCAAGCTGCGCCACACCCCGTGGAGCCTGGTAAGGATAGCCGACGAGGCGCCCCCGGACGAAATCGCTCAGGGCGACGTGAGCGTGAGGAGCGTCGCCTCCGGCCGGCACGCGAAGCGCACCGGCGCGTACGGCGACGTGCCCAGGCCCGCGGAGACGTGCAGCCACGACGACCCGGCGCCCTCGGGGCGGTCCGGGCGGGCCCCGGGCCACCCGTGCAGGCCCTTGGCACGGCGCGGGTCCAGGTCGCAGTTGGTGGTCAGGGCGCCCCAGAAGGGCACGGCCAGCTGTCCGCCGTGCGTGTGCCCCGCGATCATCAGGTCCGCGCCGTCCGCGTGCATCGCGTCCAGCACGCGCCGGTACGGGGCGTGCGTCACACCGACGTGCAGGTCCACGGCGGGGGAACGGCCGTCGGACGTCCGGACGTCGTCGGGACCGCCCGCCGCGGGCATCGCGTCCCGGTCGAGGTGGGCGTCGTCCGTGCCGACCAGCGAGATGCGTCGGCCGTCCACCTCCAGCGCGTCACGCCGGTTCGACAGGTCCACCCAGCCGGCCGACGTGAACCGCCGGACCAGCTCACGCCAGGGCAGCGGCGTGGGCGGCCGCGCCGGTGCGCGGCGGGCGTCCGGCAGGAGGTACAGGGCGGGGTTCTTGAACCCGGGAGCCAGGTAGTCGTTCGACCCGAGCACGAACGCGCCCGGCACGGCCAGCAGCGGCTCCAGGGCCTCCAGGAGCGCCGGCATCGCGTCGAGGTGGGCCCAGTTGTCACCGGTGTCGACGACGAGGTGCGGGTCCAGCGTCGCGAGGTCCCGCACCCAGTCGACCTTGCGACGCTGACCGGGGGTCAGGTGCAGGTCCGACACGTGCAGCACCCGCAGCGGTGCCTGCCCGGGCGGCAGGACGGGGACGGTCACCTCGCGCAGCGTGTACCAGCGCACCTCGACGAGCGAGGCCCAGGCGAGGGCGCCGGCGCCGGCCACCGCCAGCCCGCCCAGGGTGCGCAGAGCGGTGCCGACGGCCGGACCGGCCGTCGTGGGGGTGTCGCTCACCCGTTCCCGCCCGGTCGGCCCGGTCGGGGCCCGCCCTGGTCGCCGCCGCCGGGTCCGCCGCCGGGTCCGCCGCCGCCCGGGTTGTCCTGGGCGGGCGGCTGACCGTTCGACAGGGTGATCGTGATGCTGGCGCCGCGCGTGGCGGTCGCGGCGGACTGCTCCGCGACGGTGCCGGCCGGGTACGACGACGGCACCTGCGTGCCGGCGACGGAGGCCCGGAAGCCGGCGCGCTCCAGCGTGGCGCGCGCGTCCTGCTCGTTCTGCCCGAGGACCGACGGAACGCTGACCCGCTCGCCGTTGACCTCGCGGTCCGCAGGTGCCGCGAACCCGGGGTTGTCCGTGCTGGCCAGGACCTGCTCCATGTACCGCTTCCAGGTCGGCGCCGCGATCGACGAGCCGTACGGGCCGGAGCGGTAGTACGTGCCGTTGATGGTCTGGCGGTTCATGGTGCGCATGCCGTCGCTGAAACCGACCCACACGGCGGTGGCGCGCAGCGGGGTGTACCCCACGAACCAGTTGTACTCGTTGTTCGAGGTGGTGCCCGTCTTGCCCGCGGCGGGGAACGGCGGCTGACCGACGCGGCTCGCGGTCCCGGACCACACGTTGCTCAGCGCGTAGTTGATCGCCGCGGCGTACCGGGGCTCGATGGCGCCGCCCTGGCAGTCGGCGGTCGGGACGGGCAGCTCCTGGCCGTCGGCGTTGAGCACCTGCGTGATCGCGATGGGCTTGCAGTACGTGCCGCCCGACGCGAACGTCGCGTAGGCCGCGGCCATCTGCAGGGGGGAGGTGGACTGCGAGCCGAGCACGTTGCCGGGCAGCGCGTCGAACGGCACGTCGCCCGCGGGGGTGTTCAGCGTCGGGTCGTTCGCGGCGGGGTTGCCGGCCTTGGTGACGCCCAGCGCGGCGGCGCCGTTCATGATGTTGCACAGGTCGAGCTGGGTCGCCATCGCCACGTAGGCGGAGTTCACCGAGTTCTTGGTCGCGTCGAGGACGCTCTGCGGGACCGCGCGGCCACCCTCGGAGTTGCCGAACTTGTACGGCGGGCCGGTGAGCCGCCCCAGGCAGGACGCCGTGAACTCGTTCATGTTGTACTGCATCCGCGTGGCGTTGACCGTCGACTGCAGCGCCTTGCCCTGCTTCAGCCACTCGAGCAGCGTGAACACCTTGAACGTCGAGCCGGGCGAGAACCCGCCCGAGCCGCCGTACCGGTAGCTGGTGTTGAAGTTGACCGACGTCTCCCCGGGGTTCTGCTTCTGCAGGGCGGAGTAGTTGCGGTTCTGGGCCATCGCGGTGATGTTGCCGGTCCCGGGCTCCACCGAGACGACGGCGCTGGCGACGCCCGACGGGTCGTCGACGGGGACGCCGTTCTTCACCTCGGCGTCGGCCATGGCCTGCTCCGCCGGGCGCAGCGTCGTGGTGATGCGCAGGCCGCCCTTGTACAGCAGGTTCGTGCGCTCGGACGCCGTGGCGCCGAACGCCGGGTCGTTGGCGATGACCTTGGTGACGTAGTCGCAGAAGAACCCGGACCCGGGCACGGCCGCGTCGGCCGACATGCAGCCCTGGCGCAGCGGGGAGACGTGCAGCGTGTCCTGGATGGGCGTGGCCAGGCCCTGCGCCAGCTCCTCGGGCGTGATGTACCCGAGGTCCGCCATGTCGCCCAGCACCTTGTCGCGGCGCGTCTGCGAGACCTTGTACCGCTCCGCGTCCTCCTCGGGCGTCTCGGCCGCGTCACCGACCGGGTCCCACTTGCTCGGCGACTGCGTGATGCCGGCGATGGTCGCCGCCTCGATGAAGTTGAGGTCCTTGGCGGACTTGCTGAAGAAGTACTGCGACGCGGACTCCACGCCGTAGACCGACGCGCCGAAGGCGGCGATGTTGAGGTACTTCTCGAGGATCTCGTCCTTGGACATCGTCTTCTCGAGGGTGATCGCGATCTTCGCCTCGCGGAGCTTGCGCGCGATGCCCTCGGGGCCGCGGTTCTCCATCGCCTCCCGGCGCAGACGCTGCCGCTCCTGCTTGTCCTCGACCCGCTCGGCGGCGTCGAGGAAGACGTTCTTCACGTACTGCTGCGTGAGCGTCGAGGCGCCCTGCTGCTTGCCGGCCGAGCTCGCGACGGCGGCGCGCAGCATGCCCGCGGGGTCGACCCCGGAGTGCTGGTAGAAGCGCCGGTCCTCGACCGCGATGACGGCGTTGCGCATGATCGGCGCGATCTCCGAGAGCGGCACGACGACACGGTTCTGGATGAAGAACGTGGCGAGCAGCGTGCCGTCCGCCGCGAGGATCTCGGACTTCTCGGGCAGCGCGTTCTGCTCGAGCTCGCTCGGCAGGTCGTCGAACGCGGTCACGGACATGCTCGTGACGCCGTTCGCGACGGCGACACCGGGCAGCACGAGGCCGGCGGCGAGGACGCCGCCGATTCCGGCGACGAGACAGAACGAGAGCAGCAGGGCCAGGGCCTGGACGGCGCTGACCCGTCGGCCGCGCGCGCGGGCAGGGGTCGGCATGGGCGTCAGCCTAGCGGGGGCACCCGTGCGCCCGCGGTGCGTCCGGGCGCGGTGCGGCGGTCCTTTACCGGACCTGCACACCTCGGCGTGCTGCCGACCGGGGGAAATGACCCGTCCGGGGTCTCGTCAGGACCCACCTGGTGCCGATACGGTCACGGCGGCGACACGCAGGGAGCGACACGCGGAGGATCACGTGGCAGGGCTGGGGGCACAGGTGTACGACGGGCACTGGACGGCGCAGGCGTCGTGCGCACAGGGCGAGCAGGCGCCGGACGCGCTGTTCGTCGAGGGGGCCGCTCAGCGGGAGGCCCGTGCCGTGTGCCACGGCTGCCCGGTCCGCCTCGACTGCCTCGCCGACGCGCTGGACAGCCGCGCGGACTTCGGCGTCTGGGGCGGGATGACGGAGCGGGAGCGTCGGGCCCTGCTGCGCCGGCGCCCGGACGTCGCGTCGTGGCGCGCCGAGCTGGTGGGCGCCGAGCCCGCGCTGCTCGCCGTGCGCGGTGTGTGAGCGCTTCCACGGGGGTGTCGTGACCTGCTGCGACGTCGTCGCCCACCACTAGGGTGGAGCCATGTCGACCCAGTGGGAGTACGCCACCGTTCCGCTCATCATCCACGCCACCAAGGCGATCCTCGACCAGTGGGGCTCCGACGGGTGGGAGCTCGTGACCGTCGTGCAGGGCCCCGACGCCGGCCTGGTCGCGTACCTCAAGCGTCCGAAGACGGTCTGATGACGCGCGCACCCGGCGGGGTCGCCGCCCGCCTCGCCGAGCTGGGGCTCACGCTGCCGGCCGTGGCCGCGCCCCTGGCCGCCTACGTGCCCGCCGTCCGCTCGGGCGCGCACGTGTGGACGTCGGGGCAGCTGCCCTTCGTCGACGGCACGCTGGCCGTGACGGGCAAGGTCGGCGCCGAGGTCGACGCCACGACCGCGACCGGTCTCGCCCGCACCGCCGCGCTCAACGCGCTGGCAGCCGTCGGCGCGCTGCTGGCCTCCGAGAACCCGGGGACGGACCCCGTCGCGGCGCTGGACCGTGTGCGCCGCGTCGTCAAGGTGACGGGCTTCGTCGCGAGCGACCCGTCGTTCACCGGTCATCCCGGCGTCGTGAACGGCGCGAGCCTGCTGCTGCACGACCTGCTCGGCGAGGTCGGCGTCCACGCCCGCTCCGCCGTCGGCGTCGCGGCGCTGCCGCTCGACTCGCCGGTCGAGCTGGAGATCGTCGTCGAGACCGACTGACCCGCGTCCGTCCGGGTCGGCGTGGCCGGCCCGGACGGCGGCCGTCAGGAGCACGGCCGTCAGGAGCGCGGCCGTCAGACGACACGGCCGTCAGACGACACGGCCGTCAGGCGACACGGACCTCAGCGGACGCTCGTCAGCGGGCGCGGCGCTCCAGCCGGTCGACGTCGAGCAGCACGACGGCACGGCCCTCACGGCGGACCCAGCCGCGAGCGGCGAAGTCGGCCAGCGCCTTGTTGACCGTCTCGCGGGAGGCGCCGACCAGCTGGGCGAGCTCCTCCTGCGTGAGGTCGTGCGCGACCCGGATGCCCTCGTCGACGGGCTGGCCGAACCGCGTGGACAGGTCGAGCAGCGCCTTGGCGACACGCCCCGGCACGTCGGAGAAGACCAGGTCCGCCAGCGCCTCGTTGGTGCGGCGCAGGCGCCGGGCGAGGGCCTGCAGCAGGTGCTCGGCCACCGTGGGCTTGTCGGACAGCCAGGCGATGAGGTCGCGGTGCCCGAGCTCGAGCACCACGGCGTCCGCGACGACCGTCGCGGTCGCGGTGCGGGGGCCCGGGTCGAACAGCGAGAGCTCGCCGAACATCTCGCCCGGTCCGAGGACGGCGAGCAGGTTCTCGCGGCCGTCGTTCGACCGTCGACCGAGCTTGATCTTGCCTTCCCTCACCAGGTAGAGCCGGTCCCCGGGCTCACCCTCGTGGAACAGGACGTCGCCGCGCGTCACGTCCAGCACCTTCATCGAGTCGATGAGCGCTCGCGACGACTCCTCGTCCATGCCCGCGAACAGCGGCGCCGTCAGCACGTTGTCCTCCGCCACGGCGGTTCCTTCCCTTCGTCCCGCAGGATCCTGCGGGCTTTCGTCTGTCCGGCAGCGGGGCCGGACGCCCGCATGCCAGTCTGCCCCATCCCGACCGCGCCGCGCGCCGACCGGGTGCGCAGTGCGCCGCCGGCGTTCCTCAGGACGGGTCGGCGGGGTACGGGCGGCTGGCTCCCGCCCCCAGCGGGCTGCCCGCCAGACGCTCGACGAGGCGGCCGGTGGCGCCGTCGAGCGCCGCGGCGACCCCGGCCTCGTAGGCGGCGAGACGGGTGTCGAGCGCACGCAGGGCCGGCAGCAGCCCGACCTCGGACGCGTCGGGCGCGGGCAGCGCCGCGTGCAGCTCGTCGGGCCGGGGGACCTGCAGGCAGACGTCGAGCGGCAGCACGAACGCCACCTCCTCGCCC
>JAEWEJ010000143.1 GCA_023389455.1 Actinomycetes bacterium
CGTCGGCCGGGCGCCGGGCGCGGCGCGGGTCCCAGCGTCCCGTGCGCGCCCGCGTGATCGTCTCGGGGTTGAACGCGAACTCCAGCACCGGGCCGGTGCGCCCGTCGCCCTGGTCGAGCCGCACCAGGCAGCCGTGCTCGAAGCCCGGCAGGTGCGCCGCGTGGGCGGGGAGCCTGTCGATCATCAGAACCCCTCCCCGTCCTCGCGCGCGTCACGCCCCGCCAGGTGGGCGGCGACCGCCTTGTTGTTCTCCTCCACGACCTCGACGAGCACCTCCGCCAGGAACGGGACGAGCTTCGCCGGGTCGCCGGGCGGCCGTCGCACCAGCCACCGCACGAGGCGCTCGAGCTCGGTGCGGGACATCCCCACCTGCGGCTCAGCCACGGTCCACCGCCGTCTCCAGCGCGGCACCGGTGAGCTGGGCGCGCAGCAGCGCGAGGTACGCCCAGCGGCGCTCCCGCGTCAGGTCGTAGACCTCGTCCTGCGACCAGCCGTAGTGGAACGCCAGGCAGTGGGTCTCCAGCACGAGGCGGCCCCCGCCGGCACGCAGCTCGCGCGCGAGCAGCACCCACGGGTCGAGCGCCAGCTCCAGGACGGCCCCGCACGACGGGCACCCGACCTCCAGGACCGTCGTCGGTGCGGTCGGCGCCGTCGCGAGCACCACGAGGGCCCGGGTGCGCAGCGGCGCGGGCAGTGCGCGCCACGGACCCACGGCGGTGCCGGCACCGTCGTACGCGTCGGCCACGAGCCGGTCCATGAGCGTGGCCGTGCGCTCGTCGGCAGGCGCGTCGAGCCCGTCGAGGGCGGCGTCGTCCACGCCCGTCGCGGCGCGCAGCCGGGCGCGGCCGTGCGCGCCGGCGTCCACGTCGAACCACTCGGGGTCCGGCTCGCCGACCTCGGGCAGCAGCTCGGCCACGTCGACGTCCACGTCCGCGAGCTCGCCGCAGACCGGGCTCGCGCACCGCACCACGAGCGCCAGCGCGTCCCCGACGAGCGCGCGCCGCACGTTCAGCGCGACCAGGTCGCCGTCGCCGCGCGTCAGTGCTGCGACGACGTCCGCCCCCGGCCGCTCGTACCCGCCCAGCGCGTCGAGGCACTGCGCGAGCACGCCGGCGCGCACGGCCGCGCGCACGTGCACGGACCCGCCGGCACCCGTCGGCAGCGTCGTGGCGAGCAGCTCCTCGAGGCGGCCGTCGGGCGGGGCCAGCACGGCGTCACGGTGCCGGTGCCCCTCGGTGTCCACCAGCCCGTGGGCCAGGGTGAGCGTGGGCATCACGCGCTCTCGACGGCGAGCCGCGTGTAGCCCTCGTGCGCGACCTCGAGGAGCTCGATCAGCACGTCGTTGCCGTCGGCCGCCAGGTCGGACACCGGCTGGTACTTGGTCACGAAGCAGTGGAAGAGCTTGTAGCGGCGCACCTCGGTGCCGTCGACGTCGAGGACGCTGACCTCGATGTCGCGGCGGAAGTCGTCCTCCGACGCCCGTGCCTGCCGCTCGGACTGGTGGGCGTGGTCGATCAGCTGGTACGCCCACTGCTCGAACGTGTCGGCGAACGTCACGCCCGCCTCGAACGTCACCGGCTGGTACTCGGTGCGTCCCGGCATCAGCTCGTCGACGCTCGACGGCGAGTCGGTGGCGCGGAACTTCACGACGTTGACGGTCGCGTCGAGCGCCGACATCTTGCGGCACGCCGCGACCTCCTCCCCGCCCATGAAGATGCGGAAGTTGAAGTTCCGGAACGGGTCCCGGCGCGTCCCCTCGAACCTGCGTGCCATCGGACGGCTCCCTCGTCTCTCATGCCTCGGCGGGCGGCATGGGCCGCCAGCCGTCGTGCGTGAGCTCGACCGTGAGCAGGCCGACCTCGTTCGACATCGCGTCGAGTGCGGGCAGCGCCTGGAGCTTGCTGACCCAGGCGTTGACCACCAGGTAGTCGCGCCGCCGCGGCACGGGTGCCGTGCCCGTCGGCTCGCTGAACAGGTCGCCGCCGGACAGGTGCGGGTCCCACACCTCGATGACGACGTCACGCTTGACCGGGACGTCGGCGGGCGCGTCGCCCGTCGTCAGGTAGTGCAGGCACGCCTGCGCCCAGCGCTCGAGCGAGTCGTCCAGCGCGAGGCCCTGCTCGAGCGTGATCGGCTCCCACGTGGCGCGGTCGGGCGACGCGTAGCGGTGCAGCGCGTTGCCGCCGCTCCAGGTCTCGTGCGCCTGCACGGTCGTCGACAGCCCCGACACGCGCCGCACGCCCACGACCGCCTCGCTCGCGAGGTCGAGGCGCACGCGGAACGCGTAGGTGCGCAGCGGGTTGCGGGGCCGGGCGACGGTCATGGCGGGTCCCTCACGCCGCCAGCAGCGTCTTCTGGCTGAGCTGCACGACCACGAACTCCGAGGGCTTGAGGGGCGCGAACGCGACCTGGACCGTGACGATGCCCTGGTCGATCAGCTCCTGCGGGTTGGTCTCGGTGTCGCACTTGACCGCGAACGCCTCCTCGGGGGTCGCGCCCTGGAACGCGCCCTGGCGGTGCAGGCTGAGCATGAACGACTCGACGTTGCCGCGGATGCGGCTCCACAGCTGCACGTCGTTGGGCTCGAACACCGCCCACTGCAGGCCGCGGCGCAGCGAGGCCATGAGGAACAGCGCGGTGCGGCGCACGTTCGTGTACCGCCACTCCGGGTCCGACGAGAGCGTGCGCGCGCCCCAGCTGACGATGCCCGTCCCCGGTCGCTGCCGGATGCAGCTGAGCCCGATCGGGTTGAGCAGGTCCTGGTCGGCGTCCAGCAGGCGGTGCTGCAGGTCCAACGCACCGGGCAGCGTCGCCTCGATACCCGCGGGGGCCTTCCAGACCCCGCGCGCGCGGTCCGTGCGTGCGAACACCCCGACCACGTGCCCCGACGGCGGGACGAACCTGCGGGGCGCGCGGCCGACCCCCACGGGGTCCGCCACCTCGAGCCACGGGTAGAACATCGCGAGGTTGTCCGACCGGGTGGGCAGCCCGTCGACGAACCGCACGACGTCCGACGTGTCGATCGCGAACTGCCGGTCGTCGCTGCCGGGGCCGTCGGCGACGTAGAACACGCCGCGCCGGTCGGCGTACGCGATCGCGGCCGCCAGGAAGTCCGGCGTGGTGCGGCCGGGCACGGCGAGCAGCTGGATGTCGACGTCGTCGAACGCCCGCAGCCCCGTGCGCCCGTTCGCGTCCTCCCGGCCCGCGAGGTCCACGGCGTCGACCTCGGTCGTGCCGTCCGTGCCTCCGGGCAGCCGCAGCGGCGTGTCACCGGTGGGGGCCGGGAGCAGGTCGGGGTCCAGCGGCGAGGACTCGCGCAGCCCCCAGTCCCGCACCTGGTCGAACAGCACGGACAGGGCCTGGGGAACGCCGGGCCGGACGGTCTCGGTCGCGACGACCGTCACCGCCCCGAGGTCGTCGACGACGGTCCCGCCGGCCCCGTCACGCGTCAGCACGTCACCGAACGGCGTGCCCGCGTCGGGGACGAGCGTGAGCGTCGCACCGTCGGTGTCGGGCGCCGTGGTGCGCACGACGAGCAGCCGCCCGGCGGCGTGCACCTGCACGTCGTCGTCGAGGTCGGCCGCCGCGACCGCCGCCGTGAGCAGGTCGGCGA
>JAEWEJ010000160.1 GCA_023389455.1 Actinomycetes bacterium
CCGAACCGCCAGGCGTGCTCGGCGCTGTACGGGCCGCGCATCGCCTCGCCGGCCGCACGGCCGACGCGGCGAGCCAGGGGGTACCGCTCGCCGACGTGCCCCGCGAGGCGCGCACCCCACGCGGACCACGCGACCTCCATGTCGGCCGCGTGGGCGGCGGCGAGCCGCGCCCGGGCGGCCGCGCGCACGAAGTCGAGCACGAACGTGAGGGCGGCGTCACGGCCGACGTCGTCGAGCCCGGTGGCGTCGAACGCGCGCAGCTGGGCGTCGTAGGTGCCGATGGTGCCGGGGCCGAACGCGGTGCGCGGGTCGGCTACGTCGAGCAGCCACGGGTGGGTGGTGTGCAGGGCGAGCTCGGCCTCGGCGACCTGGCGCACCCGGCCGCGCCAGCTCGTCGAGGTGAGCGCCGGCGGGGGCCGGCGCGAGCGCAGCGCGTCGGCCATGAGCACCAGGAGGTCGTCCCGCGAGCCGACGTGCGTGTAGACGGCGGTCGGTGCGACGCCGAGCCGGGCGGCGAGCCGCCGGACGCTGACGGCTCCCAGCCCGTGCTCGTCGGCGAGCGCGGTCGCCGCGGCCACGGTCTGCGCGGTCGAGACCTTCGGGCGTGGGCCCCGCGCGGGCGCGGGCGCCGCCGGCCCGTCGACGCGCCACAGCAGGTCGAGCAGGTCGCGAGCCACCGCACCCTCCGGGAACAGATCGGGACAGAGAAACCTTGTACGGTGAACAAGGTACATCCGACCAGGGGAGAACCATGCGGATCACCGGTGCTGCACTGTCCCTCAACGTCGACGACGTCGACGCGTCCGCGCAGTTCGCGCGCACCCACTTCGGCTTCTCCGACGCGATGTCCGCCGACGGCTTCGTCGCGCTGACCCACCCCGACCTCGGGTTCAACGTGACCCTGCTGCGGACCGGGCTGGCGACCTTCCGTCCGGCTCGGGTCGCGGGGCCCGCCGGGCAGGGCCTGCTGGTCGCGCTCGTCGTCGAGGACCTCGACACCGAGTTCGCCCGCATCGCGGCGGCCGGCGCGCAGGTCGTCACGCCGCCGGAGACCGAGCCGTGGGGGGAGCGCTACTGCCAGTTCGCGGACCCGAACGGGATCGTGTGGCAGCTCGTCCAGTGGGTCTGATCAACCACCTCACCTGCAGGTCTCCTGTCACCTAGGCTCGTCCTATGGGTGCCATGCGCCCGGCCTCGCGGATGCGGCCGGTCGAGCTCGACGACGAGGACGCCGCGGGTCCGGACGCGGGACCGCCGCGCGACGGCAGCGGCGGTGACGGCGACGGGCGTGCGGGCGACCGACCGCGCTGGTGGCCCTGGCTGCTCGTGGCGCTGGTCCTCGTCGTGGGTGCCGGCCTCGTCGCCACGGGCGCCTCGGAGCGTGGCGCCCGGGAGCGTGCCGACGCGTTCGGCCGGCTCCCGGGCGTCGTCCGCCCGCTCGAGGATGCGCCGGAGGAGCTGTGGCGGGTGGCGGCCGACGGGCCGACCCCGGTGGTCGGCGCCGGCGGTGGCGTCGTCACGGTGTCCGGCGCGGACGGGCCGTGGACGGTGCGCTCGGCCGACGCCGCGACCGGTGACGTGCGGTGGAGCGTCACCGTCACGGAGCCGTCCGGTGCCGGGTTCGAGACGGTCGCGGTCGCCTGCGTCGGGGACCCCGACCCGGCCGCACCGCTCCTGTGCCTGTGGCGCGACCCGAACGTCGTGTACGGCAGCGCGGGGGAGTCCACGCCCTACGTGCCGCCCACGAACGTGCTCGCGCTGGACGCGGGCGACGGCTCCCGGGTGGGGTCCTGGCAGGTCGAGGGCTCGGTGCTCGCCGCCGTGCGCCACGACGACGACGTCGTGGTGGCGACCGGGCTCGCGGACCGCCACGTGCTCGTCGAGCGCCGCAGCGGCGCCGACGGTGCGGTCCTGTGGTCGTGGACGTCGCCCACCGAGCTCGTGGAGGCCGGCGGTCTGCGTGCCGCGCCCACCCTCGTCGGGGACGGCGACGTCATCGCCCTGGTCGCGGTCTCGACGGCACTGCTGGACGTCCGCACGGGGCGGGTCGTGGAGGCCGGCCCGCCGGGGCGGCAGATCCTGGTCGGCGACCTGCCCGACGGCGGCTTCGTGACCTGGACGTCGGGCCGCGGCGCCCGGCTGCGCGACGCGGACGGCTCGACGCGGGGCGAGATCGCGGGGCTGCCGTCGGTGGTCGTCGGCGACCGGTCGGTCGACGTGCTCCTGGTCGACGCGGGCAACCGCGTCCTGGGGGTCCGGACCGCCGACGGCAGCGCGGTCTGGGAGCTGTCGACGTCGCTCTCGCCCGTGGCGGTCGCGGACGGCGTCGTCGTGATGGCGGGCGCGGCGTCCGTGGGAGCCGTCGACGGCACCGAGGGGCGGCTGCTGTGGGAGCGGGAGCTGACGGGGGAGCTGCGGGCCGGCCCGCTGACCGACGGGTTCCACGTCCTGGTGCCCGAGCCGGACGGTGCGCGGCGCACCACCCTGGTCGCACGCGGCCTGCGCGACGGCGTCGAGAGCTGGCGCGTGGCGCTGCCGACGGGTGTGCAGGCGGTGACCGCGGTCGCGGGGCACGTGGTGGCACGGACCGGCACCGAGGTCGTCGTGATCGGCTGAGGTGCGCGGTTCGCGGACGTGGGTTGCGGCGAGGTGCGAGGTCGGGGGTAGGGTCGTCCCGTGCGCGCACGCTCGCTGCTTCTTCGTCGCCGCGACGAGGCCCTCTAGGCCGGATCCTCGTCGCGGTGTGTGTCGTGCCCGGCTGAACGCCCGCCGAGACCCGCGATGAAGGAATCCCCGATGAGCAGCCAGAGCCACGCCCCGCAGGCCCCGATCACCCCGGCGCCCGGCGCGGGCCGCAACCCGCAGCAGCCGTCCGGAATGCCGGCGCACCGCTACCGCCCGTTCCACGAGCAGATCCGGGTCGACCTGCCCGACCGGACCTGGCCCGACAAGCGCATCACCCGCGCGCCGCGCTGGTGCGCGGTCGACCTGCGCGACGGCAACCAGGCCCTCATCGAGCCGATGAGCCCCGCCCGCAAGCTCGAGATGTTCGAGCTGCTGGTCGACATGGGCTTCAAGGAGATCGAGGTCGGGTTCCCCTCCGCCTCGCAGACGGACTACGACTTCGTCCGCATGCTCATCGAGGAGCGGCGGATCCCGGACGACGTCGTCATCCAGGTCCTCACCCAGGCGCGCGAGCACCTCATCGAGCGGACCTACGACGCCATCGCGGGTGCCAAGCAGGCGATCGTCCACCTGTACAACTCCACGTCGGTGCTCCAGCGCGAGGTCGTGTTCCGCTCCGACGAGGACGGCATCGCCGACATCGCCGTGTCCGGGGCCCGGTTCTGCCGCAAGTACGAGGAGCTGATCCCCGACACGGAGGTCCTCTACGAGTACAGCCCCGAGTCGTACACCGGGACCGAGCTGGAGTACGCGGTGCGGGTCTGCAACGCGGTGCTGGACGTGCTGGAGCCGACCCCCGACCGCCCGGTCATCATCAACCTGCCCGCCACGGTCGAGATGGCCACGCCCAACGTGTACGCCGACTCGATCGAGTGGATGAGCCGGCACCTGCACCACCGCGAGTCCGTCGTGCTGTCGCTGCACCCGCACAACGACCGCGGCACGGCCGTCGCGGCCGCGGAGCTGGGGTACCTCGCGGGTGCCGACCGCATCGAGGGCTGCCTGTTCGGCAACGGCGAGCGCACGGGCAACGTCGACCTGGTCACGCTGGGCATGAACCTGTTCAGCCAGGGCGTCGACCCGCAGATCGACTTCTCCGACATCGACCGGATCCGGCGCACCGTCGAACGCTGCAACCAGATGCCTGTCCACGAGCGCCACCCGTACGGCGGGGACCTCGTCTTCACGGCCTTCTCCGGGTCCCACCAGGACGCCATCAAGAAGGGCCTCGACGCGATGGAGGCCAAGGCCGCCCGCACCGGGCGCAGCGTCGACGAGGTCGAGTGGGCGGTGCCGTACCTGCCGATCGACCCCAAGGACGTCGGCCGCAGCTACGAGGCGATCATCCGCGTGAACTCCCAGTCCGGGAAGGGCGGGATCTCCTACCTGCTGAAGTCCGAGAAGGACCTGGACCTGCCGCGCCGGCTGCAGATCGAGTTCTCGCAGGTGGTGCAGCGCCACACCGACCAGCACGGGACCGAGGTCACGGCCGACGAGCTGTGGTCCATCTTCAGCGACGAGTACCTGCCTGCCCTGCCCGAGGGACCGCTCGAGCCGTGGGGCCGGTTCGCGCTGCGTGGCACCCGCGCCACCAGCACCGAGGGCGGTCAGGACACCCTCGAGGTGGACCTGGTCGACCGGGGTGTCGAGCGCACGCTGCGCGGCACCGGCAACGGCCCCGTCGCGGCGTTCGTCGCGGCGCTGCGCGAGGCCGGGGTCGACGTGGCCGTGCTCGACTACGCCGAGCACGCGTTGTCGGCCGGCGGCGACGCGACCGCCGCCGCCTACGTCGAGTGCGCCATCGGCGACGACATCCTGTGGGGTGTCGGCATCGACCCGTCGATCACGACAGCGTCCCTCAAGGCGATCGTCTCGGCCGTCAACCGGCACGAGCGCTGACGTCCCGACGTCCGTCCGGGGCGCCCTCACGAGGGCACCCGGACGGCGCGCGGGCGTGGCCGCGGCACCCCGCCCCGCCACGTCCGCGTCCCCCGCGCCGTCGACGACCCGTCGGCGACCCCGATCCCGACCGCAGCCGGCGCGCGCCACCCGCGCGCCACGGCCGGTCGTGTCGGCGGCGCGGGGGACAATGACGTCGTGAGCCTCTACCGCGACGAGGCGATCGTGCTGCGCACCCACAAGCTGGGGGAGGCCGACCGCATCGTGACCCTCCTGACGCGTGAGCACGGCAAGGTGCGCGCGGTGGGCAAGGGCGTGCGCCGCACGACGTCGCGCTTCGGATCGCGGCTCGAGCCGTTCATGCACGTCGACGTGCAGCTGAGCACCGGGCGCAACCTCGACGTGGTCACCCAGGTCGAGACGCTGGGGTCGTACGGGCGACAGGTCTGCGAGGACTACGCGCTGTACACCGTCGGCACCGTCATGCTCGAGACCGCCGAGCGGCTGGTCGAGGCGGAGCGGGAGCCCTCGGTGCAGCAGTACCGGTTGCTGGTCGGTGCGGTGCGCGCCCTGGCGACCCGTGCCCACGCCCCCGGCCTGGTGCTCGACTCCTACCTGCTGCGTGCGCTGGCCGTCGCGGGCTGGGCGCCGAGCTTCACCGACTGCGCCCGCTGCGGCGCACCCGGTCCGCACCACGCGTTCGCCCCGGCCGTCGGCGGGGCCGTCTGCGGCGCGTGCCGGCCGCCGGGTGCCGCGGCACCCGCTCCCGAGACGTTCGCCCTGCTCGCGGCGCTGCTGTCGGGGGACTGGGAGGTGGCCGACGCGAGCGCCGAGCGCCACCGGGCGGAGGGCAACGGGCTCGTCGCGGTGTTCTGCCAGTTCCACCTCGAGCGCCGGCTGCGCTCGCTGCCCATGGTCGAGCGGGTCTGAGGCGCGGCACCCGCCCGGCGCACCGCTCCGCCGCCCGCGGGTGGCACGATGTGGGCGTGGCCCGCGAGATCGTCCCGCCCTACCCGCACCCGTCCGGCGCCCGGCCGCCGCAGATCCCGCGTGAGCTGGTGCCGCGGCACGTGGCGGTCGTCATGGACGGCAACGGCCGCTGGGCCAACGCCCGCGGCCTGCCGCGCGTCGAGGGGCACCGCGCGGGGGAGGCGTCGCTGCTCGACGTCGTGGCCGGGGCGATCGAGATCGGCGTGCAGCACATCTCGGCGTACGCGTTCTCGACGGAGAACTGGTCGCGCTCGCCCGAGGAGGTGCGGTTCCTCATGGGCTTCAACCGCGACGTCCTGCGCCGCCGCCGGGACCTCATGGACTCCTGGGGCGTCCGGGTGCGCTGGGCGGGGCGCCGGCCCCGGTTGTGGCGCTCGGTGATCAACGAGCTGGAGACCGCGGAGCGCCAGACGGCAGGCAACTCCACGTGCACCCTGACGATGTGCGTCAACTACGGCGGGCGGGCCGAGATCGCCGACGCCGCGCAGGCCATCGCGCGTGAGGTCGCCGCCGGGCGGCTCACGCCCGAGCGCGTGAACGAGAAGACGATCCAGAAGTACCTCGACGAGCCGGACCTGCCCGACGTGGACCTGTTCCTGCGGTCGTCGGGGGAGCAGCGGATCTCGAACTTCATGCTGTGGCAGTCGGCGTACGCCGAGCTGGTCTTCCTCGACGAGCCGTGGCCCGACGTGGACCGGCGGCACCTGTGGCGGGCCGTGGAGACGTACGCGCGCCGCGACCGGAGGTACGGCGGAGCCGTGGACGCGCCCTCGCCGACCTGACGTGTCGGTGGTCGGCCGTAGCGTCGGCGCCATGGAGCTGACGATCGGGATGGTCACGGTGGACACGCACGACCCGCAGGAGCTCGCCGGCTGGTGGGCGCAGCGCACGGGCGGGAGCGTCCAGTCCTTCGGCGACGACTTCGCGGTCGTCGTGCGCCCCGACGGTGGCCGGCCGGCGCTCGGCTTCCAGAAGGTCGACGAGCCCACGCCGGGCAAGAACCGCGTGCACCTCGACCTCGAGGCGTCCGACGCGCAGGCGGCGGTGGCGGAGCTGGTCGCTGCGGGCGCGACGCGGGTCGCGGACCACGGCGAGCCCGACGGGTTCTCGTGGACCGTGCTCGCGGACCCGCACGGCAACCAGTTCTGCGTGTCCGCCGTGCACAGCGACTGACGGTCGGGTCCGGACCGGGCGGGTCGCCACCCGGGGTGCCCCGGGTCGTGGCCTCTGCGGTGCTCGGGAGCGCTCAGGTGCTCGGGAGTCGTTCGGGGGTCGTCAGTGGCGCTCGGAAGCGGCCGCCCGCTCGCCGGTGTCGGCTGCCGTGGCCAGGTGCGGCTCGGCGCGGCGGCGCCGGCCGACGACCACGGCGCGCACGACTGCCAGCACGACGAGCGCCAGGGCGGCCACGCCCCAGGGGGAGCCGGCGGCGAGCGAGAGGGCGCCCCAGACCGCGCCGATCCCGACCGTGCCCCAGATGACCGCCCACATCACGGCCCCGGGGATCGAGGCGAGCGTGAAGCGCAGGTAGGGCATCCGCAGCACCCCGGCGCCGACGAAGACGGCGGTCTGGATGCCGACCGTGACGTACGCGAGCGTGACGGCGATCCAGCCCCACCGGTGCACGAGCGCCACGCCGCGACGGGCCGACGGCGTCGACGCCACTCGGGCCGTGCGCTCGACCGTCCGCTGCCACCACCGCGGGCCGTGGTGCCGCTCGCCCTCGAAGCGGGCCCCGCGCTCGACGCCGCGGCCAGCCCAGTAGGTGAGGTGGGACCGCGCCATCACGATGCCGAAGAGGCACGCGAGCGCGACCGCGACGGGCATCCCGTCGAGGCCGTACTCGGCCAGTACCTGCGTCGACGTCATCGTTCGATCGTACGTCCGCCGTCCGGGTCGCTCACCGGTCGGTGGTCCCGGTCCCGGGTGACGGCCCGGGTGCCGGTTCGGGCGCGCACGCGGGGTCGGTCGCCGGCACCAGCACGTCGTCCGACAGGTCCGGGTGCGGGTCTCGCCCGGCGGCCCGACGCCGGGCGACCAGGGGATGCGCGACGGCGGCGGCCGCGTACAGGCCGATCGCGAGCACCACGATCGTCGCGCCCGGCGGCACGTCGTTCCAGTAGGTGATGACCAGGCCGACCACGCTGACGGCGACGCCGATCCCGCTCGCGAGCAGCATGGTGCGACCGAACGACCGGCAGACGATCTGGGCCACCGCGACGGGCACGATCATCAGGGCGCTGACGAGCAGCAGCCCGACCACCCGCATCGAGATCGTGACGGTGAGTGCCGCGAGCACGGCGACGACCATCGACAGCGCCCTTACGGGCAGGCCGCTGGCCCGTGCGAACTCCTCGTCGTGGCTCACCGCGAACAGCGCCCAGCGCAGTCCGACACCGACGCCGAGGACGAGCACCGCCAGGGCCGCTGTCCACCACAGGTCACCCGTCGACACCGTCGAGATCGAGCCGAACAGGTAGCTCATGAGGTTCGCGTTCGTGCCCCCTGCCACCTTGATGAGCAGCACGCCGCCGGCGATGCCCCCGTAGAACATGATCGCCAGGGCCAGGTCACCGCTGGTGCGGCCGCGCTCGCGGACCAGCTCGATGACGACGGACCCGACGACGGCGGCGGCGACCGCGCCGGGGACCGCGAGGGTGTCGGCGGGGGAGACCGCCGCCCAGCTGCCCACGAGCCAGCCCAGGGCGACGCCGGTCAGGGCGACGTGCCCGATGCCGTCGCCCATGAGGGCCATGCGCCGCTGCACCAGGAAGGTGCCCACGACGGGGGCCGCTGCGCCCACGAGCACGGCGGCGACGAGCGCACGCTGCATCAGCGGCGAGGCCAGCAGCGTGAGCACCTGCTCCCACCCGCTCACGGCGTCACCTCCAGCGTCAGGTCGGGGCCGTCGGAGGGCGGCTCGGGGTCGGCGTGCGGGTGGGTGTGGTCGTGGTCGGCGTCCCCGTGCTCCCCGCGCGCGGGGGGTGGTGGACCGTCGTGCACGACGCGACCGTGGCGCAGCACCACGGAGCGGTCGATGAGCGGGGCGAACGGGCCGATCTCGTGCAGCACGACGACGACGGTGGTGCCGGCGTCCCGGAGCCGCGACAGCGCGTCCACGAACGTGCCCTGGGTGGGCAGGTCGATGCCGGACGTGGGCTCGTCGAGCACCAGCAGCGCGGGTTCACGCACCAGGGCGCGGGCGATCAGCACCCGCTGCTGCTGGCCTCCGGACAGCTCCTGGACCCGGCGGTCGCGGAGGTTCGCGACCCCGAGGGCGTCGAGTGCGGCGAGCGCGCGGGGGCGACGGTCGCGCGGCGGTCGGAGCCGACGGCCGTGCAGCATCCCCGAGACGACCACCTCGAGCGCCGTGGTCGGGACACCGCCGGCGGCGGCCATGCGCTGCGGGACGTAGCCGACGCGCTGCCACGGCACCTGCGGACCGAGCGGTGCGCCGAGCAGCCGGACGGACCCGGCGACGTGGGGCACGACACCCAGCAGCGCGCGCACCAGCGTCGACTTCCCGGAGCCGTTCGCGCCCAGCAGCGCGAGCACCTGCCCGGTGGGCACCGTGAGGTCCACGCCGCGGACGATGGGCTGGCCGCCCAGCGTCACCTGGACGCCGGTGGCCTCGATCGCGTTCACGAGCAGGACAATGCCACGCGCAGGGCGTCGAGGTTGGCCTCGGCGATCGAGAAGTAGTCGTGCGAGTCGTCCGTCACGCCCTCGATGGGGTCGAGCACGGCCGTCTCGACGCCCAGGTCGGCGGCGAGGGTCTGCGCGACCTTGGGCGACGCGAGCGTCTCGAAGAAGATGGTCGTCACGCCCTCGTCCCGGACGAGGTCACCGACCTCCCGCAGCCGTGCCGGGGACGGCTCCGTCTCGGGGTCGATGCCGGAGATGCCGACCTGCTCGAGGCCGTAGCGGTCCGCGAGGTAGCCGAAGGCCTCGTGCGACGTGACCAGGACGCGGCGCTCGCAGGTGGCCAGCGCGGTGGCGTACTCCTGGTCGAGGTCGGTCAGGCGGTCCACGAGCGCGTCGGCGTTGGCCCGGTAGGTCGCCTCGCCGTCGGGGTCGATCGTGGACAGCGCGTCGGCGACGGGGCCGGCGAGCGCGGCGAGGCGGGTCGGGTCGAGCCAGAAGTGCGGGTCGAGGCCGTCGTGGTCGTGCTCGTCCGCGTGCTCGTCCGCGTGCTCGTCGTCCGCGTGCTCGTCGTCGGCGTGCTCGTCCTCGTGCGTCGAGGTCTCAAGGTCCGCCCGGTCCGCGGCGTCGACCACGTGCTCGGGCGACGTCTGGGCGACGGCGTCGTCCACGGAGGGCTGGAAGCCGGACTGGTAGACGACCAGGTCCGCGGCGTCGAGGGCGGCGACCTGGGCGGGTGACAGCTCGACGTCGTGCGGCTCGGCCCCCGGCGGCGTGAGCGAGTCGACGTCGACCCGGTCGCCCCCGACCTGCTCGAGGACCATCTGCAGGGGGTAGAAGGAGGCCAGGGCGCGCACCGTCCCGTCGGCGCCCGACGTCGACGCGCAGGCGGACAGCGCGAGGACGGGTGCGACGAGTGCGGCGAGCACGGCGGGGTGGCGGCGACGCGTGGACATGACAACGATTCTCAATCGTGTCGAGAACCGTTGTCAAAACCGTCGCCCGGGCTGCAATCGTGTGCGGCGCCCCGCCCGGTCCCGGATAGCCTGGGCAGCTGTGCCCCGCGGCACCCAGCCGCGGACGTCCTCGACCCAGGAGAAACCCACCGTGGCTGCCGCACCTTCCCGACTCGACTCCGTCGTCTCCCTCGCCAAGCGCCGGGGGTTCGTCTTCCCGAGCGGTGAGATCTACGGGGGCACCCGCTCCGCGTGGGACTACGGACCGCTCGGTGTCGAGCTCAAGGAGAACATCAAGCGCCAGTGGTGGCGGGCGATGGTCACGAGCCGTGACGACATCGTCGGCCTCGACTCCTCGGTGATCCTGCCGCGCCAGGTCTGGGTCGCCTCGGGTCACGTCGGCGTCTTCACCGACCCGCTGACCGAGTGCCTCTCGTGCCACAAGCGGTTCCGCGAGGACCATCTCCTCGAGGAGTTCGAGGAGAAGAAGGGCCGCGCGCCCGAGAACGGCCTGGCCGACATCGCGTGCCCCAACTGCGGCACGCGCGGGCAGTGGACCGAGCCGCGCGACTTCAACATGATGCTCAAGACGTACCTCGGCCCCGTCGAGGACGAGTCCGGCCTGCACTACCTGCGGCCCGAGACCGCGCAGGGCATCTTCGTGAACTTCAAGAACGTCTACACCGCGGCCCGCATGAAGCCCCCGTTCGGCATCGGGCAGATCGGCAAGTCGTTCCGCAACGAGATCACGCCCGGCAACTTCATCTTCCGTACGCGTGAGTTCGAGCAGA
>JAEWEJ010000412.1 GCA_023389455.1 Actinomycetes bacterium
GCTCCGAGGCGGCGACCGGGTCGGTGGCGGCGGCCGGGTCGGCGGCGACCGGCTCGGTACCCACGGTGCCGCGCGTCCCGGGGGCGTGCGCGTCGCGCGCCCCGGCGCCGTCGCGCACCTGTGCACCGGTCAGGCCGCCGTGCCCGACGACCGGGGACGCCTCGAGGTCGGCGACGACACGCTCGGCCTCGTCGTGCCGCCCGCGCGACTGCAGGAAGCGCACCGACTCGGGCAGACCGCGCCGCACGACCACCGCGTACACGGCGGGCAACGCGCCGAGGGCGAGTGCCCACCGCCACCCGTCGTCGCCGGACGGGACGACGAGGTACCCGATCACGGCGGCGAGGATCCAGCCCACGGCCCAGAACGACTCGAGGACCACGACCGCCCGCCCACGGATGCGCGGCGGCGCGAACTCGCTGACCAGCGTGGACGCGACCGGCAGCTCGGCACCGAGCCCCAGGCCGACGACGAACCGCAGCACCATGAGCACCGCCACGCCGCCCGCGAGCGCGGACGCCCCCGTGGCCAGCCCGTACACCAGCAGGGTCAGCGCGAAGACCTGGCGGCGCCCGATCCGGTCGGCCAGCAGACCGCCGAGGGCGGCGCCGACGGCCATGCCGACGAACCCCGCGGACGCGACCCACCCGAGCACGGTCGTGTCGGTGCCCCACACCACGGCGAGCTGGGCGATGACGAACGAGATGAGCCCGACGTCCATGGCGTCGAACGTCCAGCCGACGCCGGACCCGAACAGCAGCCGCACGTGCCGGCGGGTGACGGGCAGCCCGTCGAGGCGCGTCGCCGGGTCGCCGGACGCCGCGGCGGTGACGTCGGCCCGCGCATCCGCGCCGGTCTGCGGGTCGGTCGCGTGGCCGGCGTGCCCACCGCCGGTGGCGGCCGGGTCGAGGGGGACGTCCTGTCCGGTCACGGTGCCTCCTGGTCTGCCGCCCGCGGGCGGTCGGGCGCGACCGGTCGGCCGCGCGGCGACGTCGTCGGCACCGCTGCGCATCGTCACCCACGGCGCGCTGCGGCGCCAGTGCCCTCGGTCCCGGTGCTACGCCGCGCCGACGCTCTGCACGAGGAAGACGGGGTGGTCGGCCGCGACGGACTGGAAGGCGGCGACCGGTTCGCGGCGGTCGACGCGCACGTGCGGACGTCCGCCGGGCGCCACCTGGACGAACCGGCGGATGACCGCGGCCCGCTCCTCGACGGGGACCTCGACCAGGCGCACGGCCCGCCGTCGCCCGTGGTGCAGCACGGCGTGGCCGTCGGCGGCGCGCACGTTCCACACCCAGGCGCACTCCCCCAGCATCGAGACGAGGTACCAGCGCCCGTCGACGTCGGCCATGGCCAGGGGGAACCGGGTGGTCCGGCCGGTGCGACGGCCGGGGACCTCGAGGGTGACCCACCGCCGGGGCGTCAGCCCCGTGCGTGCCAGCGCCGCGTAGGCCCGCGACGAGCGCCGCGCGAACGCGTCACCGCGCCCGTCGCGGTAGTGCGTGCGCAGGCGTGCCGCCATGCGCCGCTCGAACCAGCCCCCTGCCGTGTCCGTCATCGCGCGAGCGTGGCAGCCGGTGGCGTCCCGCGTCCAGGGTCGGGCCGTGCGGACGACCCGGTCGGCACCGGGGGTCGGGGCGACCGGCCCGGCAGCGACCCGGTGGGCTTGTGGGCGTCAGCCCAGCAGGCGGGCGATCACGCGCGCCCCGGCGGCGGGCGTGATGTGCTCCGGCCCGAGCAGCCGGGCACCCAGCGGCGCGACGTTGACCAGGCCGACGATGCCGAGCGTCGTGTCCCGGTCGTCCTGCGTGGTGCCGGGGTCCGAAGGCCGGCCGTCGCGGGCGTCGCGGGCGCGACGCAGGTCGGCGACGTGCTCGACCAGCGCGTCGAAGGCCCGCGCGTAGGAGTCCGCCAGCTCGTCGGCGTCCTCGGGGTGACGCAGGGCGTAGGCGAGGACCTCGACGGTCAGCAGCAACCGCGGGTCGTCCGAGCTGCGCGCGAGCGCGTCCGCGAGCGCGTCGACGTCCACCCCCTCGGGTCCGACCCCGGGCAGCGTGTGCTGCGACGGGTCCCCCGCCTCACCGAGCCGTGCGCGCGCGACCGCGAGGAAGAGCTCCCGCTTGGAGCCGAAGTGCGCGTAGACCGCGCCCTTGGTGTACCCCGCCTCGGCGGCGACGTCGTCGACGGACGCCCCCTCGAACCCGCGGGCGGCGAAGACGCGGGCCGCCGCGTCGAGCAGGTCCGCGCGGGTGCGGTCGACCTTGCGGCGGCGTCGCTGCTCGCTGGTGCGGGCGTCGTCGGCGAGCGACCCGGTGGCGTCCGCGAGCTCCCGCGCCGCCTCCTGCAGCCCCTGGGCGACGACGTCCGACAAGTCGGGGACCAGGCGTTCGGCCTGCGCGCCGAGAGCGCGCGTGAGCTGCGCGGCCGCGTCGGCGAGGGCGCGGCTGGCGGCGGAGAGGCGGTCGCGGTCGTCGGCCATGCACCCCAGCGTACGACTGATTCATACCGAGGGGTTGATACCACTCGGTATTTAGCCGTACGGTCTGCCACATACCAACTGGTATCCGAGAGGTGGAGAGACCATGGGTGAGGACGTGCTGACCGTCCGCGGGCTGCGCAAGCGGTACCGCGGACGACGCGGCGTGCAGGCGAACGACGGGATCGACCTCGACGTGGCCGCCGGCCAGGTCGTCGGGCTGCTGGGACACAACGGCGCGGGGAAGACCACGCTCGTGCACCAGGTCGTGGGGATCGTCCGCCCCGACGAGGGGACCATCACCGTGGCCGGCGCCGACGCCGTCGCGCACCCCGAGCAGGCCCGTCGCCTGGTGTCCATCCAGGCGCAGGCCAACGTGCCGATCAGCGGCCTGACCCCGCGGCGGGCCATCGAGCTGGTCGGGCGCATCCGGGGCGCGTCACCGGCCGCCGTGCGGCGCCGCGCCGACGACCTGCTCGACGCCCTGGACCTCGGCCCGTGGGCCGACACCCCCGCCGAGAAGGTGTCCGGTGGCGTCGCACGGCTCACCGCGTTCGCCATGACCACGGTCGTGCCGGGCAGGCTCGTGGTGCTCGACGAGCCCACCAACGACGTCGACCCGGTGCGTCGGCGCCTGCTCTGGCAGCAGATCCGCGGGCTCGCCGACGCGGGGCACGGGGTCCTGCTGGTGACGCACAACGTCCGTGAGGCCGAACGCGTCGTCGACCACCTCGCGGTGCTCGACCGTGGCGTCGTCCTCGCCGCCGACACCCCCGCGGGCCTCACCGCCCACCTGCGCGGCAGCCTCACCCTCGAGGTCGACACCGCGCCCGGCGTCGACGTGCGGTGGCACCCCGCCGCCCGCGACCGGGCCGTCGGGCACCTGCGCGCGACGGCGACCGTGCCGTCCGACGCCGCCGCCGACGTCGTGCGCTGGGCGCAGGCCGAGGTCGACGAGGGACGGCTCGAGCGCTACGCCCTGACGCCCGCGTCCCTGGAGGACGTGTACGTGCAGCTCGTCGGCGAGCCCGCCGACGCCACCGAGGAGGTCCCGGCAGCATGACCACGCTCACCGCCCCCGCGCCCACCGTCACCACGCCGACGCGCATGGAGGGTGTGCGGCAGACGCTGCTGCTCGCGCAGTGGCAGCTGCGCCGCCAGTCGCAGTTCCTGCCGCTCATGGTCGTCGTGCAGGTCTTCATGGCGGTGGCCACCGTCGTCGGGTACGGGCTGCTCGTCGGGGACCCCGACCCCGTCACCGCCCTGTTCCTGGCCACCGGTGCGCCGACCATCACGCTCATCACCGTGGGCCTCGTCATGGTCCCGCAGATGGTGGGCCAGTCCCGCATGGAGGGCTCGCTCGACTGGATGCGCACGTTGCCCGTGCCGCGCATCGCGTTCCTGCTGTCCGACCTGCTGGTGTGGACGATCATCGCCCTGCCCGGCATGGCCCTGGGCGTCGTCGCCGGGGTGCTGCGCTTCGACGTCGACCTGTCGCTCGCGCCGTGGCTGCTGCCCGCCACCGTGCTGGTCTCCCTGACGGCCGCCGCCGTCGGCTACGCCATGGCGACGCTGCTGCCCCCGCAGCTCGCCATGCTCATCACGCAGGCGCTGGTGTTCGTCGTGCTGCTGTTCTCCCCCGTCTCCTACCCCGCCGAGCGCATGCCGGCGTGGCTGCAGACGGCGCACGAGTGGCTGCCCGTCGAGCCGATGGCCCAGCTGGTGCGCGCGGGGCTCGCGCAGGACACGTTCGCGATGCCGGGCCGCTCGCTCGTCGTGCTGCTCGCGTGGGCCGCGGCCTCGCTGGTGGGGGCGGCGCTGGCGCTGCGGCGGCGGGCCTGACGGCAGCGGGTCCCCGGGTCCCGAGCGCGGCCCGCCAGGCTCGTCCGGGCCCGGCCACGAGTCGGTCCGGTCCCGGGCACGACGGGTCGGTCCGGCCCCGGGCACGACGGGTCGGACCAGCCCCGGACACGACGGTGGCGCCCCACCACGGGGGCGCCACCGTCGTCGTACCCGGGCCTGCTAGGACACGCCGTTGCCCATCCGGTTGCCCGGGACGGGCAGGATCGTGCCCTCCTCGTCGCCCGGCAGCCCGGCCGGGTCGTCGTCCGGGGGCGGGTCCGCACGCGGTGCGGTCGCCTCCACGGGGTCGGGGACCTCGTCGGGCGTCGGGGTGACGGCGTCGTCGGGGACGGACATGGTGGCCTCCCTCTCGTCGGTGAGCACACGATCGTGGCACGCGGCACGTCACCTGTCGCCCGCAGCGCGGCGCCGACGGAGCAGCGCCCCCGGCACCCGCCGTCAGGGGTTCGGGTAGACCTCGTACGTGGTGCCCTCCGGGAGGACGTCGAAGAACGACGCCTCGAAGCGGGCCTGGCCACCGACGGGCAGCCGGTCGACGTACGTGAAGTCGGAGCCGATGATCCGGCCCTGGGCGTCGCGCGCGACCACCGTGACCTCCACGTTGGTCTGCTCCTGGGCGAACGAGCTCGACAGGTTGCCACCCACCGTCGTGTGCCAGTCGTCGGACGTCGCCGCGACGTCGGAGACGGTGAAGGCGCCGAGGTCCGACTCCTCCACGGCGTCGGTCGCCTCCGGGCCACGCACCTCGAGGTGGTCGACCGTGTTCCCGCCGACCTGGAAGAACATGCCGGCCAGCGCGACGCGACCGGGCAGCAGGTCGACGTACGACGAGTCGCTGTCGAGGATCGTCCCGTCCGCGCCGACCGCCTCGATCGCGAACTCCGCGAAGGGGAAGACGTGCCCCGGGTTCGGGTTCTCGACGATCACGACGTACCACCAGGTGTCGCTACCTGCAGAGCCCTGGCCGAACGCCAGGTCGACCACGGCCGGCTCGGCGGCCGAGGCCGCGTGCTCGGACACGGGCTCGTCGCTCGCGGCGGGCTCCTGCGGGGCGCCCTCGAGCTGCTCGGTCGTCGAGCTCTCGATGCCGTCCACGAGCTCGTCGATCACCAGCCCGTAGGCCACCTGCGTGAGGACGACGACGACGAGGGAGACGACCGAGACCACGACGGAGGCGATCGCCATGCCCTTGCCGGGGCGCCCCTTGCGGGTGGCGCCCACGATGCCCACGACGCCCATGACCAGGGCGCCGACGGCGAGCACCGCGGCGACGTTGTTGATGATCGGCACCCAGCTGAGCAGGAGCGCCACGAGGGACAGCACGAGGGCCGTGACCACCAGGCCCTTGCCTCCACCGGACGGGGGCGTCCCGTAGCCCGGGCTGGCCGGCGGCATCGCGGGTGCGCCGTACGGCGACGCCGGCGTGGGGGCGTCCTGCGGGAGGACGCCGGGTGCCGAGTGGACGACGGGCGGCGCGAACGGCGGCGCAGGCGGGTCGGCGGGGTCCGGGATGCTCGGCGGGGGCGGCGGGACCATCCCGGGATCGTTCGTGCTCATGCTCGGCGTCACCTCGTGCAGTCGGGGGAAGGGGTTCCCGACGCATCGACACCCCGTCGGCCGTGCGTGAGCCGGGGCGGGGAGGGCGCTCGTCACACTGCCTGCCGGGGGACGAGGTCATCCTTCCGGCGTACTGGTCCCACCTGTGCAGATGGTCCTCGCGGGCGTCCCGGCGGCGGTACCCGCGTCCGTACGTTCGAGCCACACCCGAACGAGGAGGACGCATGATCGAGGCCCACGGTCTGACGAAGAGGTACGGCGACAAGACCGTCGTGGACGGCATGACCTTCACGGTCCAGCCGGGCAAGGTGACGGGGTTCCTGGGCCCCAACGGCGCCGGCAAGTCCACGACGATGCGCATGATCGTGGGGCTCGACCGGCCGACCGCGGGCAGCGTCACGGTCAACGGCCGCCCGTACGCCCAGCACCGGGCGCCGCTCGGCGAGGTGGGGGTGCTGCTGGAGGCCAAGGCCGTGCACGGCGGGCGGTCCGCCCGCGACCACCTGCTGGCGCAGGCCGCCACCCACGGCATCGGTGCGCGCCGCGTCGACGAGGTCATCGACCTCACCGGGCTCGGCTCCGTCGCCCGTCGCCGCGCCGGCACGTTCTCGCTCGGCATGGGGCAGCGCCTCGGCATCGCGGCGGCCCTGCTGGGCGACCCGCAGACGCTCATCCTCGACGAGCCGGTCAACGGCCTGGACCCCGAGGGCGTGCTGTGGGTGCGCACGCTGCTGCGCAGGCTCGCCGCCGAGGGCCGCGCCGTCTTCCTCTCGTCGCACCTCATGTCGGAGATGGCGCTGACGGCGGACCACCTCGTGGTCATCGGCCGCGGGCGGGTCGTCGCCGACGCGCCCGTCGCGGACGTCCTCGCCCTCGCCGGGCCCCCGGCCGTGCGGGTCCGCACGCCCGACGTGCGCGCGCTGGCCGCGCTGCTGTCCCGCGAGCCCGGCGTCGAGCTCATGTCCACCGGGTCCGACGCCCTCGACGTCACCGGCAGCACCACGGCGCACGTCGCCGGGGTCGCCGCCGCCGCGGGGATCCCGCTGCACGAGCTCGCGAGCGTCCAGGTGTCGCTCGAGGACGCCTACCTGCAGCTCACCGGCGGCGAGGTGGAGTACCGCTCGTCCTCCGCCGGCGCCGCGCCCACCACGCACCGTCCCACCGCTGGAGCCCACCGATGACCACGTCCGCCCGTCACGCCGTGCCCGCCCCGGCCACGTCGGCCCCCGTCCGCCGTGCCCCGGGCCGCACCCCCGTGCACCCCGTCGCCTTCCCCCGCCTCGTCACCGCCGAGTGGGTCAAGCTCCGCTCCCTGCGGTCGACGTGGTGGGCCCTCGCCCTGGCCTTCGCGCTGTTCCCGCTGCTCGCCGCCATGCGCAGCGCGAGCATCGCGACCATCGCGGACGACGCCCCTCCCGGGTTCTTCGTCGGGCCGGCGTACGTCACGTCCGGCGTCACCCTCGCGCTGCTCGTCCTGTGCGGCCTGGGCGTGGTCGCCGTGACCGGCGAGTACCGCACCGGGCAGATCCGCTCCACGCTCGCCGCCGCCCCCACCCGGCTGCCGGCGCTCTGGGCCAAGCTCACCGTCGTCGTCGGGCTGGCGTTCGCCACCGCGTTCGTCGGCACGCTCGCCGGCTGGGCGGCCGCCGCCCCCTGGTTCGACGAGATCGGCATGGGCGTCGACCTCACCGACGCCGAGCACGTGCGCCTCATGATCGGTGTGCCGCTGTACCTCGCCGCGATGACCGCGCTGGCGTACGCGATCGGTGCCGTGATCCGCAGCTCCGCCGCGGGCATCACCGCCGTGCTGGGCCTGGTGTTCGTCGTCGAGCCCGCGTTCGCGTACATCCCCTGGGAGCCGCTGCAGCAGCTCGCGGCGTACCTGCCCACCGCCGCCGGCGCACGGCTGGTCACGTCCGACTCGCTCGGCTCGATCGTCACCGGCTCGGGCGCCACCGTGCTCGGCCCGTGGGAGGGCTACCTGGTGCTGCTCGGCTGGGTCGCCGCCGCGCTGGTCACGGCCGCCGTGCTGCTGCGCCGTCGGGACGCCTGACCCGTGACCTGGGAGGATGCAGCGATGACGGAGACGACGCACCGCGAGGGTCAGGCCACCGGGCCTGGCCCTCACGGGCCGACCGGGCGCCCGGGCGGGAAGGTCACGGGCCTGCGCGGCCCGGTGACCGGTGGGCCCGAGCCGACCCCGGCGGGGCGCGACGGATCGTCACCCCGCATCCTCCGCCGCGCGCGCGCCCGCCTGCGGACGCTCGGAGGCGCACAGGCCCGCACGTGGCTGCGCGCACTCGCGACGATCGCACTGGTCCTGGCCTTCGTCGCGTGGAGCGTGGTCATGGCGTTCGGCGCGGAGTCGATGTACGTGCTCAGCCGGTACGTCGGGCACGAGCAGGCCGACACCATGGCGTTCGGGTCGGCGCTGCTCACGCTCGTCGGCGCGGGCGTGCTGCTCGCGCGGCACCGCCGGCCCCTGCTGGTGACCGCCGCCGTCGGCGCGCTGGCCGTCACGACGCTCGCCGTGGCCGGCGCCACCAACGGGTACGAGCTCGCGATCGCCGCCGCGCTGTTCACCGTGGCGGCCGCCCGGCCGCCGCGCACCGCGTGGA
>JAEWEJ010000178.1 GCA_023389455.1 Actinomycetes bacterium
GCCCTGGCCGACCGCGCGCTGTCCCGGCTCGACGGCGAGGACCCGCACCGGCACACCCCCGGGTGCGGGCACCTGCGCCGGTCGTTCGACGGGGCGTCGGGCGTCGTCGGTGCCGACGGCGGGGCGCTGGACGCCGACGTGACGTCGCAGGTGGAGGCCGCCCGGTCGGGCGGCACCGGGCTGCCCGGGCCGGTGCGCCGGCGCATGGAGTCCGCGTTCGGCACGGACCTGGGGCACGTGCGCGTCCACACGGGACCCGAGGCGGGGCGGCTGTCGCGCGCGATGTCCGCCGAGGCGTTCACGACCGGCGACGACATCTTCTTCGGCCACGGCCGGTTCGCGCCGCACGACCCCGTGGGCGAGAAGGTGCTGGCGCACGAGATCGCGCACGTCGTGCAGGAGACGGGCTCGCGCGCGGTCCGGCGCTTCTCCAACCCGTTCAAGAAGCTCTTCGGCAAGGGCGCCCCGGCCGCGCCGACGCAGAAGGACCTGGACGCGCAGAAGGTCAAGGAGGGCAAGGTCGCGGAGAAGGCCGAGCTCGCGGCGCTCGCGCAGGACCGCGCCAAGGGTGAGCAGGGCCGCGCGAACCTGTCGAGCATGGTGCACGACGACGACGGCATCACGTCGGTCACGGCGGGCGAGCGCATGGACGTGCTGTGGGCCCGGTTCGACAAGGCCCTCGCGTACGAGGTCCGGCTCTACAACCGGCTGGTCGCCGACGGCACCCCGGCGCCGGACGCGGCGCAGGAGGCCTACGACGCGACGTGGCACGGGAAGTTCCGGTCGCTGGAGTCGGTGCGCCCTCCGCGGGAGACCGCCGCCGAGCGCCTCATGCTGCAGGTGCGCTCCGCCCGGCACGTCGAGGAGCGGCACGCCGAGGCCGTGGAGGCCGAGGAGGAGGAGCTCGCCGGGTCGCGCGTCATGCCGACCGAGCTCGAGGACGTGTACGACCGGATGGTCACGGCCGCGCGGACCCTCACGACGGCCGACCCGACGCTGCACCCCGAGCTCGCGCGGGACAAGGCGGCGAAGCAGGTCCGCGAGTCGCTCACGCCGAAGATCGCGGGGAGGCTGCCCGTCCGCAACTCCGTCGTCGACCGTGAGGCGTGGGCGCTCGCCGAGCAGCGCGCCCCGATCCTCGAGGCCCGCCGTGAGCGGCAGGCGCAGGGCGTGGCGGCGAACCTCGCGGCGCTGGACCGGCTCGACAAGGGCGATGCCGCGGCGGGGACGGCCGAGTCCCTCGGCAGCACCGCCCTGTCCGGCATCGAGTCCGCGGGAGGGGCGATCGCCGACCGCTTCACCCCGGAGCTCACGGGCTCGCCGGGCGGCTCGGACCTGTCGGTCCCGGAGCAGCTCGACGGTGGTGCCGTCGACGCGATCTCGCGCGCGAAGTGGCGCAAGGCCAACGGCGTGAAGTCCGACGACGCGTACGAGGACCTCGCCGACGACCCGCTGAAGACCGCCGGGGGACAGGCCAAGGAGGGCATCTCCACGGTCACCGGCATGCTCGGCGGCCTCCTCACCGCGGTCCGCGAGGCCTTCGCGACCGCCCGCTCGGTGCGCGACGCGTGGAAGGAGAAGGACCCGTACGCGGCGATGTCGGCGACGAAGTCCGGCGCGTCGGCGGTCGACGGCCTGGTGTCCGCCGCGAAGTCCACCGCCAACCTCGCCAAGCTCATCGACTCGGGCGTCGCCGGCGGCGTCGCGAAGGTCGTGCCCGGCCTCGACATCGCGGCGTCCGCGCTGGCGATGGTCAAGGCCGTCACGGACGTCGCGGTCGCCGGGATGCGTCAGCACGAGACGGACACCGCGATGTTCAAGGCCCGCGTCAACCGCACGGGCAAGGACGCGAACGTCATGGTGTGGCCCCTGATGAACGTGTCGCGCAGCCACACGAAGAACCTCGAGAGCACGACGTGGGCGCTGGGCTCGTCGGTCGTGGACCTCGGCCTGTCGATCGGGCAGGTCGCCTCCGGCGGCGGGTTCGGCATCCCCGCGGCGATCAAGGGGGTCAAGTCGGTCGTCGACAACGTGCACTCCCTCGGCCACTTCATCGCCGACGAGGTGTTCGTCGTGCAGGCGCAGACCGCCGAGCGCGAGTCCGCGGTGCAGCACCTCGAGGGCGGCGCGGAGCACGAGCTGCGCCGGCACCCCAAGGCCGCGGTGGACGGGATCATCCTGCGGGCGGCGGCGAAGGACCCGACGGCCGAGGCGTTCCTCGCCAACTACCGCGTGCACGGCCGCCCGGTGGGCCGCGCGCTGCTCGACCGGATCAAGCCGCGCGCGGTCGCAGCCCACGACCCGCGCCGGCAGCGCTCGGCACCCACGGACCTGCGGGCCGCGGAGCAGGAGCAGCTGACGACGGACGACGGCGCGCTCGCGCTGATCCGCGAGGCCGTGCTCGAGTCCATGGGCGTCGACGCGGACCCGCAGACGGTCTTCGAGCGCACGCGCGCGGCCTTCGAGGACGCGGTCGGCGTCGCCGGCGGCACCGCCGGCGGGCTGATGGACCGCTGGCGGCGCTCGGGGGCGCTCGCGGGCGAGCGCAACACCGCGCAGGCGGGTGCCGAGGCGAACGGCGGCAAGGTCCGTGACGACCGCGGCCTGTTCTGGCGCGTGCGGCAGACGCTCAAGGGTGAGGAGCACCTGGCCCGCAAGGAGCGGATGACCGCGGTGCTGACGGCCCAGGGGACCGGCGCCCCGGCGGCCGGGCTCGTGGTCGGGGCGCACACGCTCCCGACGGACGCCACACCGCAGCAGTTCGCGCAGTTCGTCGACCAGGTGGGCGTCGCCGACCTGGAGGCCGAGCTGGCGGCCCGCCCGCAGCGCAACTCCCCGGAGATGGTCGACCTGCTGCTCGAGCTGCTGCAGCGTAAGCTCACCGAGTCCGCGGCGGTCACGCCGTGAGGCCGCTGCTGGACGCGGTCGCCGCGGCGCTCGGCCCGGCGCGCCCGATCCGCGTGGACGCCGACGCGGGCACGCTCGACGTCGCGTCGCAGCTGCCCGGCGGGGAGCCCGTGCTCGTGCTCGTCCGGGAGGAGGCCGGCACGGTCACCTGCTACGGCCGCGTGCCCGTCGACGTCCCGGCCGACCGTGCCGCGGACGTCGCGCTGCTGGCGGGTGCCCTGACGGCGGACCTGTTCACGACGTGCGTCGAGGCGGGCGTGCCCGCCGGGACGGTCGCGGTGCGCGGCGCGCTCGCCCTCGGGCCGCTGGCCCCCGTGCCCGACGGCCGGCCCGTCCTGCACCCGGACGTGCTCGGTGCGCTGCTGCTCGCGGTGGTCGAGGACGTCGAGGCGACGGTGGAGCGCGTCCTGGACGCGGTCGAGGACGTCGTCGCGGGAACCCGCGC
>JAEWEJ010000208.1 GCA_023389455.1 Actinomycetes bacterium
CAGCACGCCGGTCCCGTGGTGCCCGCGCCCGCGGGCCCCCCGCAGGCGAGCGCACCGCGTCCCGCCGCGCGGGCCGGTGCCGGCGTCGAGCGGCACGAGGGCGACATCGTGATCGACGACGTCCTGCGCGAGCTGGTGCGTCTGGGTGGCTCGGACGTGCACCTGACCTCGGGGGCCGTGCCCATGGCGCGCCTCAGCGGGTCCCTCAAGCCGATGGAGCAGTTCGGGACGATGACGCCGGACGTCCTGCGTCGGTCGCTGTTCGCGATCCTCTCGCAGAAGCAGCGGGAGAAGTTCGAGGAGAACCTCGAGCTCGACGTCTCCCACGCGGTGCGGGGCCTGGCGCGGTTCCGCGTGAACATCTACCAGCAGCGCGAGTCCGTGGGGGCGGCGTTCCGTGTGATCCCCTACGAGATCAAGCCGCTCGAGGCTCTCGGCGTGCCGGCGATCGTCGGGACCTTCGCCGGTCTGCCGCGTGGGCTCGTGCTCGTCACGGGACCGACCGGATCGGGCAAGTCGACGACGCTCGCCTCGATCGTCGACCTGGCGAACCGCACCCGCGAGGACCACATCATGACGGTCGAGGACCCGATCGAGTTCCTCCACCGTCACAAGAAGTCCCTGGTCAACCAGCGTGAGGTCGGTGCGGACACGCACTCGTTCGCGAACGCGCTGAAGCACGTGCTGCGCCAGGACCCCGACATCATCCTGGTCGGTGAGATGCGTGACCTCGAGACGATCTCGGTGGCGCTCACCGCCGCCGAGACCGGTCACCTGGTCTTCGCGACGCTGCACACGCAGGACGCCGCGCAGACCATCGACCGCGTGATCGACGTGTTCCCCTCGGGTCAGCAGGCGCAGGTCCGCACCCAGCTGGCGGGGGCCATCCAGGGCGTGGTCTGCCAGACGCTGTGCAAGCGGGCGGACGGTCCGGGCCGCGCGGTCGCCACCGAGGTGCTGGTGGCGACGCCCGCGATCCGCAACCTGATCCGCGAGGGCAAGACCCACCAGATCTACTCGGCCATGCAGGCGGGGGCCAAGCTGGGCATGCACACGATGGACCAGCACCTCGCGGACCTCGTGAAGACCGGCAAGATCTCCTACGAGGTCGGTCTGGAGAAGTGCCACCACGTCGAGGACTTCAACCGGCTGGCAGGCCGCATGGGCGGCCAGTCGCAGGGAGCGGCCGGGCTGGTCGCGGCGGGCGGGGGCTACTGATGGCGACCAAGACGTTCGAGTACGCCGTCCGGGACCGCAGCGGCAAGCTGGTCAAGGGACGTGTCGAGGCGTCGAACCAGGCCGCGGTCGCCAACCGGCTGCGCGAGATGGGCATGGCGGCCGTCTCGATCAACGAGGTCAGCACGGGCGGCCTCAACGCCGAGATCAAGATCCCCGGCCTGAGCGACAAGATCTCGCTCAAGGACATCGCGGTGATGTCCCGGCAGCTCGCCACGATGATCAACTCGGGCCTGTCCCTGCTGCGCGCGCTGTCGATCCTGGCCGAGCAGACCGAGTCCAAGCCCCTGCAGAAGATCGTGGCGCAGGTGCGCAACGACGTGGAGACGGGCGTCGCGCTGTCGACGTCGATCGGGCGTCACCCGCAGGTCTTCCCGCCGCTGATGATCAACATGGTGAAGGCCGGCGAGGTCGGCGGCTTCCTGGACCAGGTGCTGGTCTCCGTCGCGACGAACTTCGAGGCCGAGCTCAAGCTGCGCGGCAAGGTCAAGAGCGCGATGACCTACCCCGTCGTGGTGTTCTGCGTCGCCATCCTCGCGGTCATCGGCATGCTGCTGTTCATCGTCCCGATCTTCGAGAGCATGTTCAACTCGCTCGGGGGTCAGCTCCCGGCGCCCACGCAGTTCCTGGTGTTCCTGTCCGGCGTCCTCAAGTGGGCGCTCGGGCCGCTCGTGGTCGTCCTGGTCGCCTTCGCGATCTGGTGGGCGAAGCACAAGAACGACCGTGCGGTGCGCGAGCGCCTCGACCCGCTCAAGCTGCGGCTGCCCGTGTTCGGCAAGCTCTTCCAGAAGATCGCGATCTCGCGCTTCACCCGCAACTTCGGGGCGATGCTGCACGCGGGCGTCCCGCTGCTGCAGGCGCTCGAGATCGTCGGGGAGACCAGCGGCAACATCGTCATCGAGCGGGCCACGAAGGCGGTCCAGGAGTCGGTACGGACGGGGGAGTCGCTCGCCGGTCCGTTGGCCGACCACCCCATCTTCCCGCCGATGGTGGTGCAGATGATGGCGGTGGGTGAGGACACCGGTGCGCTCGACTCGATGCTCGGCAAGGTCGCGGACTTCTACGACCAGGAGGTCGAGGCGACCACCGAGCAGCTCACGAGCCTGATCGAGCCCCTGATGATCGTCGTCCTCGGCTCCATCATCGGCGGCATGATCATCGCGCTCTACATGCCGATCTTCTCGATCTTCGAGCTGATCCAGTGACGCGGACGCCCGCGCCCGGCGACGGGGGCTTCACGCTGGTCGAGGTGCTCGTCGTGGTCGCCGTCCTCGCCATGCTCGCGGCGATCGCGATCCCGACCTTCCTCGGCCAGCGGGCGCGCGCGTTCGAGACGACCGTGCAGGCCGACCTCCGCTCGGTCGCGATCGCGGTGCGTGCGGCGTCCGGCGGGGGCGAGCTGGACACCGAGCGGCTGCTGGACGAGGTGGTCGTCAGCCCGGGGAACGTGGTCGAGGTCGCCCCCGACGGCGACGCGTGGTGCGTGCGCGGGTGGCACGACGGGCTCGTGGACAGCCGGCGCTGGGTGCTCGACGGCGCCGGGCTGGCGCTCGACGACACCCGGTGCACGGGCGCCGCCGCCGTGACGTTCTGACGCCCCGTCGACCGGACGAGGCCCGGCGCGCCCGACCGGGCGCGTCGGGCCTCCTGCGCGCACTGGGCCGTTCGTGCCTCCAGGCCACCCGTGGGCGCCGCGACGCTCGGCCGCTCGGGTGATCTGCGCAGGGGGACGTCAAGCGGGCGGAAGGGGATGCCGAAGCACCAGTCGGACCGGCTTCACGGTCGGGACGCTGTCACTGGAACCTGAACACGAAACGAGGACGAGCATGATCGCTCGCATCAGCAAGGCACTCAACAAGAAGGACGGGGAGCAGGGCTTCACGCTCATCGAGCTCCTGGTCGTCGTCATCATCATCGGCATCCTCGCGGCCATCGCGATCCCGGTGTTCCTCAACCAGCGCAAGAGCGCGGTCGACGCGTCCATGAAGTCGGACCTGCGCACCGTCGCCACGGCGATGGAGACCTACCTCACGCAGAACAACGGCTACCCGGCCAACGCGACGGACCTCGGCCCGGTCGCGCTGTCCGACGGCAACGTGCTGACCGTCGCGGTGGACACCGGCGGTGCTGCCTACACGGTCGCCGCGACCCGCGCCACCAACGCGCAGCCCTCGAGCCTCGGCACGGGTGAGGCGTGGGTGTACGACTCCGACGGCGGCGGCCTGCAGAGCGACGCCGGCGCGCCCGTGACCGGCGGCTTCACGGTCACCTCGACGGCGACGGCCGGCACGCCGAACCCGTGACGTCGGACGCCTGACAGCGGCCGCCGGGAAGGGCCTCGTGCCCCTCCCGGCGGCCGCTCGGCTCGTCAGTACCCCCGCACGGTGACCCCCCGAGGAGTGTGACGTGAGCGCCACCCGCCACCGCGACCGCAGGACCGACGACGGCTTCACGCTCGTCGAGGTCGTCGTCGCCATCTCCCTGGTCGGGGTGATCGCCGCCGCGGCCCTCTACTTCTTCGTGAGCGGGACCCGCTCCGTCACGCACCAGTCGCGCACGCAGTCCGCCGTCACCGTGGCCACCGAGTCGATGGAGGACGCCTTCGCGGTGAGCCCCAAGCCGGTGATCAAGGGCGCGCACACCTTCTCCGGGCTCCTGCTCGACCGCCGTGAGGCCGACGTGACCGCCGCGTGGACCGCCGCCGCCGGCCTCGACGGGCTGGACCAGAGCTACCCGGCATGGGACCCGGCACCCACGGCAGGCGCGCAGCCGGCCGTGCCGATCACCCGCACGACGCGGCTCGACGGCATCGAGTACTCCTCGACCATCCTCGTCGGCACCTGCTACCGCCCCACCGGCTCGGCGTCCCCGCAGGACTGCACCGTGCTGCCCGGCGTGCCCACGCCGCCGGCGACGACCCCGGCCAACATGGCGCAGCTCCTGCGGGTCATGGTGATGGTCACGTGGCCCGACGCGGCCGGCAGCTGCGGTACCGCAGGTGTCTGCTCGTACCAGGCGCAGTCGCTGGTGGACCCGAGCGAGGACATCGTCTGGAACAACACCACGCGACCCATGGCGGTGGACGACGTGGCGACGGTCGAGGTGGGGCAGAGCGTCGACATCGCCGTCCTGCTCAACGACATCCTGGGACCGGTGTCGAGCAACCCGGTCGTCAACGTCACCGTACCGACGTTCGGGACCGTCGCGAACGCCCCGACCACCGGTCAGCTGCGCTACACGGCGCCCCCGAACCGCTCGGGCCTGGCCACCTTCACCTACCAGCTGCGTGACCGCGCCGGCCACATGTCGGACCCCGCGACCGTCTCCGTGACCGTCACCGGCCGCGCCGTCGACGACCACGCCACCGCCATCCGCAACCAGGTGACGACGATCGACGTGCTCCCGAACGACCAGGGCAGCCCGGTCAGCGTCGAGATCGACGTGGCGCCCACGGGCGCGACGGCGACGCCCTCGCCCGACGGTCGCACGGTCAGCTTCCGTGCGCCGACGATGGGCACGTACACGTTCCGGTACCACTTCAACGACGGCACGTCCGACAGCACGCAGGCGCTCGTGACCGTCGTGGTGACCAACTACCCGGCGCCGCTGGTGGGCGACTTCACCGCGACCGTGCCGGCCACCATGGTGGCCGGTGCCCTGGACCTCGACATGCTGGCGAACACCGGCAACCCGCCGGGCTACCTCTACGAGGTGGTGTCGATGTCGATCGGTCAGGGTCGGCTCAAGGTCGACGGCCCGTCGGGCGTGCGCGACGTCAACATCGGTACCTACAAGCGCGGCACGTCGCTGCTGTACGAGGCGCAGCCGAACACGCTCGGGACGTTCACGTTCCAGTACCGGGTGTTCGACCCGGAGGGCGGGCAGGGGTCGGCCGTGAAGACGGTGACCCTGCGGATCGTGCCGGTGGCCGTGGACTTCACCGTCGAGGTGCGGCGCAACGCCGAGGCCCGGATCGACCTGAAGCGTGTCGCCGGCATCGCCCCGCAGAACTTCAACGGCACCGTGCAGCTCCTCGACGGCGCCTTCCCGTCGTGCGTGCGCGACCCCGGCGGGCAGGAGTACCACAACGGGGTCGTCAAGGTCCGCGCCACCAGCACGACGGGGTCCTGCACGATGACCTACCAGCTCGTCAGCCCGACGGACCCGACGCTGGTCTCCGAGCCGCGCACGATCACGATCGTGGTGAAGTGGTGACGAGGGCGGTGTCGCGCGCGACGCGACGGCGGTCGCAGGGGCACGACGCAGGCATGACGCTCGTGGAGCTGCTCGTGTCGATGGCGATCTTCACCGTGCTGATCACCGTGATCATGGGCGGGGTCGTGATGATGAGCCGCAGCGCCGTGCGGGCCGACGCGACCGTCACGGCGAGCGACGGGCTGCGCACCGTGTTCCAGCGGCTCGACCGGCAGGTCCGGTACGCCGAGGCGGTGAACTTCCCCGGCGTCGGCGCGGGAGGGCGGCAGTACGTCGAGTTCCGCGTCGGTGCGACGGTGTCGGCGACCGGCAAGGCGACCTGCACCCAGTGGCGGTGGGACCCCACGGCCGGCACGCTCGACCGGCGGTCCTGGGAGGACCGGGCGGGGGTCGTCGTGCCGGGCTTCGCGACCGTCGTGAGGGACGCCCAGCCGCCGGTGCCCGGCGACGTGGACCCGTACCCGTTCCAGCTGCTCAAGGCGACGAACGACAACCCCCGTCAGCGCCTCGTGGTCCGCCTGCGCGCGGGCGACCCGCAGTTCTCCCGCGTCGTCGAGCAGCAGACCGTGTTCGTCGCGCGCAACAGCTCGACGAACTCCCTGACCAACAGCGACACCGTCACGCCCGGTGTGAGCGACATCCCGGTGTGCATGGCAGGAGGACGACCGTGAGACGGTTCCGGCAGACGTGGGTGGCCGCGCGGCAGGGCGACGAGGGCATCGCGATGCTCAGCGCGATCATGCTCGTGCTGATCCTCACCACGATGAGCGTCCTCGTGCTCGCCCTGGTCATGTCCCAGGCGATGCCCACGCAGTTCGCGCGCAAGAGCACGCAGACCGTCTACGCGGCGGAGGCCGGCATCGAGACGGCCCTGAACACGGTGCGCGGGGCGGTCGGGTCGCCGGACTTCGTCGGTGCGGTGTACGGCGACGTCCGCAAGCTCCCGTGCACGCTGCAGGGGACCGTCGCGACCCCGGGCGGCGAGCTCGGCTACGACGTCACGGTCCGGTACTACCGTGACAACCCCGCCGGCCAGGGCGAGGCGTGGCTCGAGTCGAAGAAGATGGTGTGCGTGCCGGGCAACGGCACCACGCTGCAGCCGCTCTACGCCTACATCACGTCGACGGGCGAGGCCGCGTCGGGGGCGGCGCTCTCGGGCACCGACGGTGTGCGCACGATGTCGAGCATCTACCGCTTCAACACGACCAGCACGAACGTGGTCGGCGGCCGGCTGTACTCGTACTTCTCGAGCTACTGCCTGCGGGCCGACAGCACGTCGGCCGGCTCCGACATCAGCTACGTCCCGGTGGCGCAGTGCGGGGTCGACGACGACCGTGAGCTGTGGGTGTACGACACCGACTACCGCATCAAGCTCGCGGTCTCGACCCTGCCCGGTTCGGGCCCGCCGCTGTGCATCACGGGCCCGTCGACCAACACGTCCGCCAAGACCCGGGCGAAGCTGCAGGAGTGCGCGCCCGTCTCCAGCACCACGCGCTGGAACCAGCTGTGGAGCTGGGAGACCGGGGCCCGGTTCCGCGGCGAGAACACGTCGATCTCCGACTACGGCAGCTTCTGCCTGCAGGCCGGTGCCACCAACCCGAGCGGGCAGAAGCTGCACACCGCCGGCTGCACGGCCGACAAGGTGGACCACGGGTCGTACAACCCCGACCCGGCGATGGGAGCGGGTGCGGCCGGCGCCGCGACCTACCAGATCGTCTCGTTCCTGGAGTTCGGACGCTGCTTCGACGTGACCCACCGCAACGTGTCCTTCGCGCACATGATCATCTACCCGTGCAAGCAGGACCCGTCGGGCGGCAGCAAGCTCGACTGGAACCACAAGTGGTACTACACGGAGCCGGCCGCCGGTGCGGCGACGGTCGAGACCACGATCTACGTGCGGCAGGACAACAGCGACGCCAAGAAGTTCTGCCTGCGCGCGGCGAGCGGGACCCTGTACCCCACGCTCGTCACCTGCAACGCCTCGGACCCGGCGCAGAAGTGGATCCGGTCGGGCGACACGGGCAACTACCAGACGAGCTACACGTTCACGCCGAAGTCGTCGCCCACCAAGTGCGTCGGCCTGGGTGACGGCTTCGAGGAGGCCCGGTGGTCGAAGATGGTCGTCACCGACTGCAACGGCGGGTTGGACCAGAAGTGGAACGCGCCGCCCGAGAACGTCCGCGCATCCGTGGGCAACTACCTCGAGAGCAAGGGCGGATGAGGCAGGCTCCTCGCCCATGACCCCGTTCCTCGTCGGCACGGCCGCAGTCCTCGGACTGGTGGTCGGCTCGTTCCTCAACGTCGTCGTGTGGCGTGTGCCCCGGGCCGAGTCCGTCGTGCGGCCCCCGAGCGCGTGCCCCGCCTGCCGGCACGCCATCCGGCCCTACGACAACGTCCCGGTCGTCTCCTGGCTGCTGCTGCGCGGGAGGTGCCGCGACTGCGGGGCTGCCATCAGCGCGCGCTACCCGGTGGTCGAGGCGACGACCGCCGCGCTCTTCGGGCTCGTCGCGTGGTGGCTCGGCCCGTCGTGGGCCCTGCCCGCGTTCGCGTACCTCGCGGCGGTGTCCGTCGCGCTGTGGCTGATCGACATCGACGTGCGCCGCCTGCCCGACGCGATCGTGCTGCCGTCCTACCCGGTGGCACTCGCGCTGCTCGCCCTGGCGAGCTGGGCCCCGGGTGGTGCGGCGGACTGGGGGGCCCTGCTGCGCGCGGTCCTGGCGGGGGCCGCGCTGTTCGCCTTCTACGTGGTGCTCGTGGTCGTGTACCCCGCGGGCATGGGGCTCGGCGACGTCAAGCTCGCCGGCCTGCTCGGCCTGTACCTCGGCTGGGTCGGGTGGTCGTCCGTGGTCGTCGGCGCGTTCGCCGCGTTCCTCCTCGGCGGCGTGTTCGGTGCCCTGCTCATGGCGACCCGTGGCGTCGGCCGGCGCACCGCCATCCCGTTCGGCCCGTGGATGCTGCTGGGTGCGGCGGTGGGTCTGGTGGCGGGGCCCGACCTCGCCGACGCGTACCTGTCGCTGCTCTGACGCCCGGACCGCTCAAGACGCCCACCACGTGTGCCGATGACTGGCACGTACCGACGGACTCCTGGAAGGACCTCTCGTGGGCTCATCGCGTGTGATCGGCCTCGACATCGGCACCACCGCGGTGCGCGCTGCCGAGGTGGAGTTCGGGTCGGGTGGTCAAGCCGGTGTGCCGACGCTGCACCACGCCGCGGCCGTGCCGCTGCCCCCGGGTGCGGTCCGGGACGGCGAGGTCGTCGAGCATCGCGTGGTGTCGGATGCGATCAAGAGCCTGTGGGCCAAGGGCGGCTTCTCCTCGAAGGACGTGGTGCTCGGCGTCGGCAACCAGCGCGTCGTCGTGCGTGAGCTCGAGCTGCCCTGGATGCCGCTGAACCAGCTCAAGGCGTCGCTGCCGTTCCAGGTCCAGGAGCTGCTCCCGGTCGCGTCCTCGGACGCCCTGCTCGACTACTACCCGACGGGGGAGAGCGAGGGTGAGCGGGGGCGCCAGGTGCACGGCATCCTCGTCGCGGCGCAGCGCGACACCGTGGCCGCCAACGTCCTCGCCGCCGAGTCCGCCGGGCTGCGTCCGGTCGTGGTCGACCTCAACGGGTTCGCGCTGCTGCGCGCGCTGTGCCGTGGCGAGTACGCCCAGCACGTCGTCGCGTTCGTCGACATCGGGGCGCGCCTGACCAACGTCGTCGTGGCCGACCGCGGTGCCCCGCGCCTGGTGCGCGTCCTGCCGTCGGGCGGGCAGAACATCACCGACGCGGTCGCGGCGGCGCTGCAGGTCCCGCAGCCCGAGGCGGACGCGGTCAAGCGCAGCGTCGGGCTCGGGTTCTCCCCGGCGCCCGGCCAGGAGGTCGTGGCCGAGGCGATCGTCGAGGCGACGCGCACGCTGGTCGAGTCGATCCGCAACACGTTCGTCTACTACGCGTCCAACAACCCGGGCCGTGGCATCGAGTCGCTCGTCGTGACGGGCGGCGGGTCGCAGCTGCCCGGGCTGGGGCAGTTCCTGTCCAGCAGCACCCGGCTGCCCGCCTCGCTCGGCGACCCGCTCGCCGGCTTCCGCCTCGGGAAGAACCTCGACCGGTCCCGGCTGCAGGAGATCGGGTCGCAGGTCGCCCTCCCCATCGGTCTCGCCTACGGAGTTGCCGCATGAGCGTCAGGACCCTGCGTGCCCCCGGGGCACGGCAGACGAAGGCGGGGGCCGTCCACGTCGGTCTCCCGCAGGTCAACCTGCTCCCGCCGGAGGTGCGGGCCGCGCGCTCGCTCGCCGTCGTCAAGCGCTGGCTCGTCGTGACGCTCGTCGTGACGCTCGTCGTGGCCGTGCTCGGCTACGGCTTCGCGCTGCTCGTGCGCAACTCGGCGCAGGAGCGGCTCACCGCTGCCGAGGCCGAGACGGCCGTGCTGCGCGCCGAGGAGCGCAAGTACGCCGAGGTGCCTCAGGTGCGCGGGCAGATCGACGCGGTCACCCGCGCGCGGGAGGCGGCGACGTCGAGCGAGATCCTCTGGCTGCCCTACCTGGACGCGGTCGCGGCCGTGCTGCCCGACTCCGTGCGCGTGGAGTCGTTCACCCTGACCGGCCCGTCGCCGGCGCTCGGGGCCGCGGTGTCCAACGGCCCGCTCGAGGCGCCGCGCATCGGGTCCCTGAGCTTCGAGGGACAGTCGCTGACGCTGCCGGACACGAGCGCGATGCTCGATGCGCTGGCCGGAGTCCCGGGGCTGCAGGACCCGTGGGTGTCCACCGTCGCGGTGACCGAGACGGACGGTGTGACGTACTACACCGTGTCCGTGACCGTGAACCTGGCCGAGTCGACCCTGGCCGAGCGCTTCGCCGTGACCCCGGAGGGCAACTGACATGCGCACACCCAAGGCTTCTCCGTGGATCGCCGGCACGGCAGCGCTCGTCGTGCTGCTGCTGGCCGCCGCGTGGTTCCTGCTCGTGTCGCCCGTGCTGACGACGGCGAGCGAGACGAGCGCGACGGCGGAGCAGGTGGAGGGCGACAACGCCGTCCTGCGGGACCGGATCGTGGTGCTCCAGGAGCAGTTCGCGAACATCGAGACCTACCGTGCGGAGCTCGCGACGCTGCGGACGGCGGTCCCCGACGCCGCCGAGATCTCGGACTACCTGCGTCAGCTGAACGACCTGGGTGCCGCGCACTCGGTGGCCGTGCTGACGGTCACGCCGCAGCCGCCGACGTCGTTCACGCCCGCGGCGCCTGCCGGCGCCCCGGTCGCGACCGAGCCGGTGGCGACCGACGGGACCGAGCCCGCCGCGCCGGTGGACGCCGGGGCAGCGGCCCCGGCCCCGGTCGCGAGCGCGCCGCAGGGGATGGTGTCCATCCCGGTCAACCTCGGCGTGGTGGGCACCTACGACAACATCCGTGGCTTCCTCTCGGCGCTCCAGACCGGGACACCGCGGCTGCTGCTGGTCGAGTCGGTCGCGGGCATGGCGCTCGCGGACGCGCAGGCCGGCGGCGGACGTCCCGCGACCGCGGTCGGTGACGTGGAGCTGACGATCTCCGCGCACCTGTTCGTGCTGCCGGCGCAGGTGCAGCCGGTCGCGCCAGCGGACGCCCCCGTCGAGCAGCCGGCGCTGCCGGTGCCGCCCGAGGGGCGCAACCCGCTCGTCCCGCTCGGCTGACGGTCGTCCCGATGCCCCGCCCTCCCCGTCCCGGGAGGGCGGGGCATCGGTCGTCCCGGGCCGCCCCGAGGCCGGCGTCCGCGGTGCGGGCGGTGGGACGGGGCTCCCGTCCCGCGTGAAAGGATCCCCTCATGCTCCGATGGTTGACGTCCGGTGAGTCGCACGGTCCCGCGCTCGTCGGCATCCTCGACGGTCTGCCCGCCGGTGTCGCGGTGCAGACCTCCGACGTCCAGGCCGCGCTCGCGCGGCGTCGTCTCGGGTACGGGCGCGGTGCGCGCATGAAGTTCGAGCAGGACGAGGTGCGCCTGCTCGGTGGGGTGCGCCACGGCCTGACGCAGGGCGGCCCGGTCGCGATCGAGGTCGGGAACACCGAGTGGTCGAAGTGGGTGGACGTGATGTCCGCCGACCCGGTCCCGCCCGCGGCGCTGACGGTCGACGCCGGCACCGGTGACGTCCGGGAGATCGCACGCAACCGGCCCCTGACGCGGCCCCGCCCGGGCCACGCGGACCTCGTCGGCATGCGCAAGTACGGGTTCGACGACGCCCGTCCGGTGCTCGAGCGGGCCTCGGCCCGGGAGACCGCGACGCGTGTCGCCCTGGGTGCGGTCGCGGCCGCGTTCCTCGAGCAGGCCGCCGGCGTCCGCCTCGTGTCGCACGTCGTGGGCATCGGTCCGGTCGCGGTCCCGCACGACGCCCCCGCGCCGACGCCGGACGACGTGGCCGCCCTCGACGCTGACCCGGTCCGGTGCTTCGACCCCGCGACGAGTGCGGCGATGGTCGCCGAGATCGACCAGTGCCACAAGGACGGCGACACGCTCGGTGGCGTGGTCGAGGTGCTGGTGCACGGCCTGCCGTCGGGCGTCGGCACGTACGTCCAGGCGGACGGCCGCCTCGACGCGCGGCTGGCCGCGGCGCTCATGGGCATCCAGGCGATCAAGGGCGTGGAGGTCGGCGACGGGTTCCGCACCGCGACCCGCCGCGGCTCGCAGGCGCACGACGAGATCGCGCGCGACGCGTCCGGGCGGATCGTGCGGCGCACGAACCGTGCCGGGGGCATCGAGGGCGGCATGTCGAACGGCGAGGTCGTGCGCGTGCGCGCCGCGATGAAGCCGATCTCCACGGTGCCGCGTGCCCTGGCGACGGTCGACACCGCGACGGGGGAGCCGGTCACGGCCCACCACCAGCGGTCCGACGTCTGCGCGGTCCCCCCGGCGGCGGTCGTCGCCGAGGCGATGGTCGCGCTGGTCGTCGCGCAGACGCTGCTCGAGAAGACCGGGGGCGACAGCGTCGCCGAGGTGCGGCGCAACCTCGAGGCGTACCTGGCGTCGGTGCCCGAGCTCCTCGCCTGACGTGCTGCCGGGCCCGGGCGTCCGGCCGCCGTCGGGCGCCCGCCCGTCGGACGCGTCCGAGCCCGGAGCGCAGCCCGACTAGGCTGCGGCCGTGCCTCGTGACACCGCTGCCCCCGGACCTCGTGTCGTGCTCGTCGGACCGCCGGGCGCGGGAAAGTCCACGGTGGCGGCCGCGCTGGCGGAGCGCTGGCGGCTGGCGGTCCGCGACACCGACACGGACGTCGAGACCGTCGCGGGCAAGTCCGTCGCCGACGTCTTCGTCGAGGACGGCGAGCCCCACTTCCGGGAGCTCGAGCGCGCCGCGGTGGCCACCGCCCTCGCGGAGCACGACGGGGTCCTGGCGCTCGGGGGCGGGGCGGTGCTGCACGACGGCACGCGCGCGGCGCTGCACGCGTACCGCGGGGCCGGCGGCGTGGTCGTCTTCCTGGACGTGAGCCTGGCCCACGCCGCGCCGCGCGTCGGTCTCAACCAGTCGCGCCCGCTGCTCGTCGGCAGCCCGCGCGCGCAGTGGCAGGCGCTCATGGACGCGCGGCGTCCGGTCTACGAGGAGGTCGCGACGGTGCGGGTGTCGACGGACGGGCGGACGCCCGGTGAGGTGGCCGTGGCGGTCGAGGACGCGCTGGGCGCGCCGTCCGCGACGGGGGCCGACGCGTGAGCGGCGAGGCCGTCGTCACCGTCGCGGGGGAGCAGCCCTACGACGTGGTCATCGGCCGGCACCTGCTCGGCCACCTGCCCGGGATGCTGGGCGCGGACGTGCGGCGCGTGCTCGTCGTGCACCCGGCGGCCCTCGCCACGTCGGCGGAGGCGGTGCGCGGTGACCTGCTCGCCGCGGGGTACGAGGTCTACCTGGCCCAGGTGCCGGACGCCGAGGAGCAGAAGACGGCCCAGGTCGCGGCGTTCTGCTGGGGCGTGCTGGGGCAGGCGGACTTCACGCGCTCCGACGCGGTGGTCGGGCTGGGCGGGGGCGCGACGACGGACCTCGCGGGCTTCGTCGCCGCCACGTGGCTGCGCGGCGTGCGCGTCGTCCAGGTACCGACGACGGTGCTGGGGATGGTCGACGCGGCCGTCGGGGGCAAGACGGGCATCAACACCGCGGAGGGCAAGAACCTCGTGGGGGCCTTCCACCCGCCGGCCGGAGTGCTGTGCGACCTGGCCGCCGTGGAGTCGATGGCGCCCTACGACTTCGTCGCCGGGCTCGCGGAGATCGTCAAGTGCGGGTTCATCGACGACCCGCGGATCCTCGAGCTCGTCGAGGAGAACGCGGAGCTGCTGCGGGACCCGGTGGCGGCCGCGTCGTCACCCGTGCTGGCCGAGCTGGTCGAGCGCGCGGTGCGCACCAAGGCCCGCGTGGTGGGGGAGGACCTGCGCGAGGCCGGCCTGCGCGAGATCCTCAACTACGGGCACACGTTCGGCCACGCGATCGAGCACGTCGAGCGGTACCGCTGGCGGCACGGCGCGGCCGTGTCCGTCGGCATGGTCTTCGTGGCGGAGCTCGCGCGGCTGGCCGGGCGGCTCGACGACGCCGTGGTGGCACGGCACCGCAGCATCCTCACGTCCCTCGGTCTGCCGGTCGGGTACCGGGGCGACCGCTGGGACCAGCTGCTCGCGGCGATGCGCCGGGACAAGAAGACGCGGGGCGACCTGCTGCGCTTCGTCGTGCTGGACGGTCTGGCCCGGCCCGCGCGTCTCGAGGGTCCGGACCCGACGCTGCTGGTCGCCGCGTACGCGGAGATCGCCACCGAGCCCGAGCGGGGCACGGGCATCCTGCTCTGACGTGCCCTGGTGCGGGAGGGGACAAGCCCCAGGCATTGTGCGCATCGCGACAAGGTGAGAACCTTGTCGCATGTTCGTCCTCACGATCGACCAGCGGGGCAGCCGGCACGGCACCGACCGCGTGCCCGAGCTGCTGGCCGACCTCGCCGCCGTCCCCGTGGTCCGTGCGTTCGAGCGCACCGTCGGTGACGAGGTGCAGGGCGTGCTCGACGACCCCGACGTCGTCGTCGACACGGCCCTGCGCGTGCTGCGGGACGGGGGGTGGAGCGTCGGCGTCGGCGCGGGCGACGTCGTCGTCCCGCTGCCGGACTCGCCGCGGGAGGGCGCCGGACCGGCGTTCGTGCTCGCACGCGAGGCCGTCGAGGCCGCGAAGAGCCGCCAACGGCCCGTCCCGCTCGCGGTGCGGGGTGCCGACGCGCAGGCCGCTGCCGACGCGGACGCCGTGCTCGTGCTGCTCGGTGCGCTGGCCGCGCGGCGCACGCC